>JBAXBD010000001.1:0-43004 GCA_037142165.1 Schlesneria sp.
CCTCTTTCTTGAGACGTGCCACTTCGGCCTGCAGATCGACCACCCCTTCCAAAGGTAGGTAACCATCGGCATCACCGAGTGCAAAGCTGGCGCTGGCATTTGGTCGAGTGACACTTGGTCCAGCGTCGGTCAGCGTCGCTTTCGCCAGCATCTCGAATTGCGGCTTAACTTGATTGAGGTCGGCGGCAATCTCTTGCGAACAACGAACGGAGATCGAAACGGCGACGGCGGGACTGATGTTGTACGTCCCTCGCACATTTCGGACGGCGACGATCAAGTCTTGTAATCGCTGGAATCGGGCTTCCAGCGAAGCGTCACGATAACCCTCAAGACCCGTCGGCCACGGGGCAACGATGATCGCTTCTGCCGACTTCGTCGGGGCAGGCAAACCTCGCTCAGGGGCGATCTCAGCCAATCGCTGCCACAGTTCTTCGGTGATGAATGGAGTAAACGGATGTAGCAGCCTCAAGGTTGTATCCAGCACGGCAACAAGTACTCGCTGAGCCGTAGGCTTGAGAGCTTCGTCTCGCAGGCGAGGCTTGATCATTTCCAGATACCAGTCACAGAACTCGTTCCAGACGAAGTCACGTAACGAACGAGTCGCCGCGTCAAACTTGTAGACACTTAGTAACGAAGTCACTTCGTCCGTGACCGTGGCCAGTCGTGACAGAACCCAGCGATCCTCAATGGCCAGCGATGCAGGGTCAACGGTTCCTGGCGTATAGCCTTCCAGGTTCATCATCGCGAACCGGGCCGCGTTCCACAGTTTGTTGCAGAAGTTGCGACCGAACTCGAAGCGTTCGATCACGATTCTCGCGACCAGTTCACCTTCGTCCGGTATGTAGTTCGGCGTGGCGTACTGTGAGTCCTTCTTGCACTTGGGGCACTTGATCTTCGGCTTGCCCGGTTTGAATTTCAGATGATGTGGGTCCTGAGGAATCACCCCCTGGCAATGAGGGCACTCGTAACCGACCGGCAACCGCACGTCCTGCGTTTCGCCCGCAAACGACGCGATGGTAAACCGCATGCCGTCGCAGCCGTATTTCTCAATCAACTCGATCGGATCGACGCCGTTCCCCTTCGACTTCGACATCGTCTGTCCGAATCCATCCTGAATCTTGGGATGAATACAGACATGCTTGAAGGGAACGTCTCCCATGTTATAGAGACCCGTCAGCACCATCCGCGCCACCCACAACGTGATGATGTCACGCGAGGTCACCAGCACGCTGCCGGGATAAAAGTACGGCAGGACTTCGTTCTTACCGGTCGCCGAAGGGTCTGCGCGCCCGTCGAGCGGAGGATTGTGCTTTTTATCGGGCCAACCCAGCGTTTCGTGCGGCCACAATGCCGAACTAAACCATGTGTCGAGCACGTCCTCGTCCTGAACAAATCCATTGTCTTTAAGACGTTGCTCAATCCCGGAATACCCATGCTCAACACAAGCAAGAATGCGAGTCTTGCCGTCATCGGTCAAATGTTGTTGAAAACAGACCGGGCTTGATGACCCGTCTTCATGTAGCGGGCCTCGAATCGAAGTATCATCGATTTCTTCCCCTTTGAGGACTCTGTTGGCTGCATCCTCTATTCTTCCAACCGCTATTCCAAACTCATTGAATGGAAGCAGGTGTGCGTCGATTATTTCAGGCACCGACTCAACAATAACCGACCAGACTGGTATCCGGTGTCCCCACCAGAGTTGTCGGCTGATGCACCAGTCCCGCTTCTCGCCCAACCAGTCGAGATACGACGAACGATATCGTTCGGGATAGAACGTCACCCGGTTGTCGTTGACGGCATCGATCGCGGCCTGTGCCAGCGTGTCCATCTTCACGAACCACTGCTCGGACAGGTAAGGCTCGACAGGGGTCTTCGAGCGATCGCTATGCTTCATCGGAATCTTGCGATCTTCCACTTTCTCGAAGTGCCCGAGCTTTTCCATCTCGGCCACCACGGCGTCACGTGCGACCAGTCGATCCAGACCCTGCCATGTTCCGCCGTTCTCGTTCAGGCTCCCGTCGGGGTTCAAAATGTTGATCGGCTCGCCCATCGCTTCTTTGTTGCGAGTCCAGCAGGCGTAGTCGTTCGGATCGTGCGCAGGGGTCACCTTCACGCAGCCGGTTCCCAGCGTTTTGTCAGCCAGCAAGGCATCCGCCACAATCGGAATCAACCGACCGTTGATGGGGATGCGAACTTGCTTGCCGATCAGATGAGTGTATCGCTCGTCAGTCGGATGGACGCAGACTGCGGTATCGCCAAGCATCGTTTCGGGACGAGTCGTGCTGAACGAAATGCGGTCGCCCGTTGGCTGTCCCGCATCGTCGATCACGGGATAGTTCATCGTCCAGAAGTGACCGTCGATCTCTTCGTCGTAGACTTCATCATCGGCTACAGCGGTTTGCAGGAACGTATCCCAGTTCACCAGCCGCTTACCGCGATAGATCAGTCCGTCTTTAAACATCTTGAAGAAAGTCTGTCGCACAGCGCGCGAGCAAACTTCGTCCAACGTGAACCGAACACGTCGCCAGTCGCAGCTTGCACCCAGGCTTTTCAACTGGCTGAGAATCCGTTTTTCGTACGCATCCTTCCAGGTCCAGATCCGTTTGACGAGTGCCTCGCGGCCAATGTCGTGCCGCGTCAGTCCCTCTTCTTCGAGCATCCGTTTTTCAACGACCGATTGAGTCGCAATTCCAGCGTGATCGGTCCCCGGCATCCACAGGGCTTCATAACCCTGCATACGGCGCCAGCGAGTCAACAGGTCTTGCAGAGTTCCATTGAGCGCATGGCCCATATGCAGCGCACCCGTCACATTCGGCAACGGGATCATGATGACATGCGGCGGCTTGGGATGCGGATCACCCTGCTTTGGCGGATTGGCGTTGAAGTCACCTCGCTCTTCCCAAAACGGGGACCAACGAGCTTCAGCCAGGGCGGGATCATACTGCTTGGGGATTTCGGTCGTCATAGGGTCTTTTCACTATCTTTATACAGTTTGTATTCCACACTATCGACCAGGGCCAGCCAGCTTGCTTCGATCACGTTTTCGCTGACACCGACTGTACTCCAGACGTCGGTATGGTCGCGACTTTCGATCACGACGCGAACGCGGGCCGCCGTCCCTTCCGCCGAATTGATGACTCGCACTTTGTAATCGACCAGTTGCATTTCGGCGAGGTTCGGATACGCCACTGATAGCGCCTTTCGCAAGGCGTTGTCGAGAGCGTTGACCGGACCGTCCCCTTCGGCCACGACGTGTTCCGTGTGCGAGTTGACTCGCAGTTTGACCGTTGCTTCCGTGATCGTTCCTTGTCCCGCCGTTGTCTCGACATTCACTCGGTAATGCAGCCGTTGGAACTTTGGCTGATAGACACCCGCCTCTTTCCGGACGAGCAAATCAAACGACGCTTCGGCAGCCTCGAACTGATAGCCCTCATTCTCCAGATCGACCACTCGTTCGAGAATGCGTCCCATCAGAACTTTATCGTTTTCGATCTGATACTTCGTCGTCTTGGCGATGATGTTGGATCGACCGGATAGTTCGCTCACCAGCACCCGTCGTTGATTGCCGACGGTTTCCGGTGGAATGTGTTCATAGCTCGATGCCAGACGGTTAACGGCATGGACGTGCATCCCTCCCTTGTGAGCGAAAGCACTGGTCCCCACAAAGGCCTGACCCGACCGAAAGTTCATGTTGGCAATCTCGTAGACGTAACGAGACAGTTCCGTCAGGTGAACCATGCCACCCGGCAGCAGAACGTCGTATCCCTTCTTCAAAGCCAGATTCCCCACAACACTGATCAGGTCGACATTCCCGCAACGTTCGCCGATGCCGTTGATCGTTCCCTGAACCTGGATTGCACCATGATCGACGGCGGTTAACGAGTTCGCGACCGCCAGTTCACAATCATTATGACAGTGGATACCAACCGGAATCTTCAGTTCTTTTCGTACCGCTTCGACCGCCTTGGCGATATCTTCCGGCAGGCGTCCACCGTTGGTATCGCATAGGACGATCGTACTCGCTCCGGCATCTTGAGCCGCCACAACGGTCTTCAGAGCAAACTCGGGGTTTGCTCGAAACCCATCGAAAAAATGCTCGGCGTCATAGAAGACTTCGCGCCCTTCCGCCTTCAGGAACGCCACGGAATCGCGAATCATCGCCAGATTTTCCGCTTCATCGACGTTCAAGACTTCGATGACATGCAAGTCCCAGGTCTTGCCGACGATGGTGACGACGGGCGAATGGGCATCGCGTAGGGCACACATGCCGATATCGTCTTCTGCGGAGCAGCCGCGTCGGCGGGTCATCCCGAACGCCACAATCTTTGCATGCTTCAGCGTCAGGTCACGTGCTCGAACGAAGTATTCCGCATCCTTGGGATTCGAAAGAGGATACCCACCTTCGATGAAATCGATGCCGACATCATCCAACTTCTGAGTGATCAGCAGCTTATCCTGCAGCGAGAAGTTGATTCCTTCGCCCTGACTGCCATCTCGCAGTGTCGTATCGTAGATCTGGATTCTCGGCATGAGTCTGCTTTCGGTATCGATTCGCATTAAGAAAAAAGCCCTCAGGTGCAACCTGAGGGCTTGTGTTGTATTGGTTCAATAACACCCCGAGGCCGCTTACACGTCTCCAATAATCGAAATGACAATAATTCGAGCAGCGATCATCGCTGTTGAATCATGCAGACTTCGACCTGACGACGGAAAGGACATCGAGAAAACCTTGCAAAAACGTTTTTACTCAAAAGGAGTATAGACCAAGATCATAAACATTCGTCGGACCCGAGTCAAATCGGGTTGGAAATCTTCGGGAGGGCGAGGCTGGCCTGCCGAAACAAGCTGATGATGTGATGTTTGCATTGTTGGGAACGACCTGCTTTTGCACCAGAAAGACACGATAATGGGTGCCACTGGCGGCTGCTTTGAGCCGCCAGTGGCTTCTCTTTGATCGTCAAAAAGCACAAGAGAATTGGCGAGCGAAGACCACGCCAGTGTCACTCGGCATCTGTCAAATCATGTTGATGATGGTTGGCGGCGGTGTATATCATGTGTGATGAAAGCAACAATCAACGCAACTTTGATCGCTCCAGAAATGGCATACAGCCGCGTCGAAAGGGTCGTCAGACAGATGTCTGCCAACACGAGGCAGATCAGGATTGGCATCGCGATGTTTGTTCCCGCTCGCACGAACCCAGCAACAAAACCGGACAATCCGGAAAAAACGATTCCGACCATGATGACAATCCCGACACCCATGCCACCATTTGGTCCTGGATGAATAGGGAATTTTGGAGCAAGTCGTCCCATCACAATCAATAAAAACGGCAGCCCAAAATTCAGTAGCACCGCACTCACTGCACCTGTAATTCCCCAAAAGAGTCGTCTTTCAAGTTTGGAAGCCGGAAACTCGGACATCGATCCTCCAGTCATTTAACGAACAAGCCCAAGCCCATCGCGGGGACCGTTCCCACGCCCACGGCACAACCGAGTCGATTGTCAGCAAAACCAGACATGTCTTCTTGTTGGGAATGTGAGACGTCACGGAATTTGCATTTCATCGCATCCGTGAACGGTGTCGTGTGCGGACTCGTCAGAGATCCTGTTAAACGATCTCACGACTTCCGCCATCATCAACCCTCAAACAAAACTATTGAGACCAATGAAGAATACCCGTCCAGTGGATACCGTAGGTGTGCCCTAGAATTGCGAGCCAGGCCAATAGAAAACCAAGAAAGAATTGGGTCCAAAAAATCAAAACTTGAACACAATTATCGTCAACAGGCAGGTGTGGTACGAAAACAACAACATAATCCAGGCCCGCAGTTGGCGATCACCTAAGAACCGCTCAGGGTTGGTCGCCATCCGAAGAAGTCGTCCATGATTCATGCCCTTCGATCATCAGGGATTCTTTCGCAGTTGCATGATCTGTTTTCGGATTATCCTTACACGGCCGTCAAATTCACTGGCCGTTTCTGGCGTTAATCTTGAGCTGCCCGCGAATCTCGGGATGTCAGAAACGGATCTCATCCTCCGAGAAAAGTCTGAACGCTTCATCATCTTTAGGATTGTGAAAATCTTTAGATTTGCGGTAGGAGGCGAGTTTTCTGTCGAGGAATTCCTTCCATTCCCGATCAACAGATATTCGGTCTCGCTGCAATTTTAGCAACAAGAATAAGACGTCTCTCACATGCGGCGCCAAATCCGCTTCCGAAAGTTCAGCTCTCGAATATCCAAGGCTCTCAAAAAGTTCATTCAAATTGTCCATGAATCGTTCTTTGTGATTTCGAGTGGGGACAAGAAACAAACAACTTGGAGTATACCCACGGGCTTCTGTTTATTGTCAATTTTTCTTTTGGAATGTCATTGATCACTCTATCAGTTCTCAGATCACCCCAATGTGATTCTGAAGACCCTATTACACAAATCTCAGTCGCAGCGTTTTAGATCGGTGGCCTCAACACTGATTCCAAGATTGTCACACGCCTCACGCAGCCGCGATTCGGTGATAAACCCTTCATTCGCGGATCGCACAAAGAATCGGTACGCCGAATCAGTCACGGCCCGCCGCGCATGCTTCAGTTCCACATCAGAAACTCGAATTGGTGGTTCAGGTGGTTTCGGTTTCGAAAATTCGTCTCTGCGGTCGTGCGCCAGTGTTTCGTGCTTAGTGACGAAACGACTTTGTGCGGATTTCATCTGCTCAAACCGTTGGCCATACCGATCGATCACCTCTACGGCATGGCGTGCCTCACTCAGCCAGAAATCGAGATTCGCCGCCTGACCGGCGAGTTGATATCGGTTGAGCGTCATAAATCGCGAAATCTGATTGGCGATCAGGTTTGCGACTTCTGAGGAGTATGACATCGTTAAACAGCTCCTTCATGAGAATTCAGCCACAGATACACACAGAATCACACAGATAAAGAAGAATAAAATCGAACGAAACAGCTTGGCCTGTCTATTCTAATTCTTGTATTTATCAGTGTGAATCTGTGTTCATCTGTGGCAAAAATTCATCGCTTTCTCATGGCCCGCGATTGGCCCTGGCTATTTGAACGAATGGCCCTTCAGGCCGGAAGATTGAGCGAAAAAGTTGTCGTCAACGGTTTCTTTGAAAGGACTCACCTTTCTCCCACAATTTCAAAATCCGCCAATCACACTCGTTGATTCATCTCAACAAAATGAACAAACCCGAATTAATCGGCAGAGTCTCTCGCTTACAACCGAGGATTCCCAGGTTTATTAGGAGCATCCCAACCGTTGGCTCCCTTTACTTTGACCTTGCGGGAATAGACTCGATCTCCGCAGGTGCAGTACAGAACATCGAAATTCTCGCCGCCGAAGGTCAGGTTCGAAACTTTCCCGTTGGGGCTCGGGATGATGCAGTTCACTCGACCCGGCTGATCGCAGACCTGCAGGCCGAGTCGCGTCGCAACCCAGACGCGGCCATCGCGATCGCAGCGGACGCCGTCGGCTCCACTGTCTTCAGCGGTGTCGGGGACATGCAAATGAAAATATTTCTGTTTGTGAGCCAGCGATCCGTCAGCCTGAATCTGGTAGCTGTAAACCCAATGAGTCCGACTGTCGGCGACGTACAGCAACGACTGGTCGGGTGACATGCAGATGCCGTTTGAGAATCTCAAACCGGTATCGACGACCGTCTTTTCACCCTTGGGATTAATGTAATAGATCTTGCTGGGGTCGGTTCCATTCCAGCCGGGATTCGTCACATAGATCCCGCCATTATGGGCCACGACAAGATCGTTCCCTCGGAAACCGTCTGCGATGACTGAGGAATTGCCTTGTGCATCCCAGGCAAGGACCTGACTGGTTGTACCCGCATTCGCGTATAAGCGACCGTCGGGTCCAAAGGCCTGGCCGTCACCTTTCTTGGAATCACTCAGAAATTCTTTGACAGTTCCTTCCGACGTCACCTGAAACGTTTTTCCCGCTCCGACATCGTTGAAAAAGACCTGGCCCTTGGCGTTCACCGCTGGTCCTTCGGTGAACTGATAACCTTCGCCAACCAGCTTCCAGTCTTCGCCAGGAATCAAAATCTCCTGAATCTGTGGCGAGCCTTTTCCTGCTTTAATCCCGGCAGGCCAATCCTTCCACAACCAGCGCATCGCATCAGGGAACAACTTCGTAGCGTGTTCGCCATTATGCCCCCCTTCGCCCCAGACATGGGTCACTTCGTAACCGGCGAAGACCAGCGATCGTTCCATCGCCTGATTGGCCATCCACCAGTCACCGCCGTAAATATTCAGGTCATTACTGCCGTCTTCCAGAAAGATGCGAAGCGGTCTCGGTTCGTGTTTGCGAATCAGCGTTGAATAGTTCTGTCCACCACGCAGTCCCACGTACGTTCCGATTGCGCTGAACACGCGACGGAAGGCGTCGGGCCGTTCCCAGGCTGCCGTGAAGGCACAAATCGCACCGCTGCTCGCTCCGCCAATCGCTCGATCGTTGCCATCCTTGGAAAGCTTGATGGCTCGGCCATCGGCGGTAGTCTTGGTCTCGACGTTTGGCAATAACTCGTCCAGCAAGAACCGGGCGTATCCATCGCCCAGGCCGTCGTATTCGAAGCTGCGATTGAATCGTGGCAGTGCCTGGTCTGACGTCGGTTTGACGATACCGGGAGTGACAAACACCCCGATCGTAATGGGCATTTCACCTTTGCTGATCAATGCGTCGAAAACTTCTGGAGCTTTGTATTGAACTCCGTCCTGATTGACGTAAACGCACGCGGGTTTAGCGGGGTCATATTGTTTTGGAACGTAGATCGAAACTTCGCGAGTTGTCCCCGGAAAAATCTTTGATTGATCGAATGTGTACTTGATGATTTCCCCTTTTGGAGTCTCCTGGGCAGACGCCTGTGATGAAACCAATAGAGCACTACTCAAAAAACAAATTACGAGACGGTCAAAAATGAGCTGCATTTTTCTGTCCGTTTGTGAGGCAAGGGCGGAAGAAAGAGGTGGGACTGCGAAGACTTGTCCCACCCTACAAGAGGCAATCAACCTGATAGAGGGCCGACGCCGATGGTGGTCATTTGGCCGAGCGGGAATTGATCGAGCAGCGTGCGAATGTCGTTCAGTGTAATGTTCTGAACGATCGACACGTCGTCGGCGATGCTGCGGTATTCCCGGCGGAACAGCCAGTTGTTGCCGAGTCCCCCCAGTCGTCCCATCGGGCGTTCGCCGCGTAAGACCAGACGCGAACAAACCTTGTTCTTGGCCTGCTCAAGTTCGTCCGCTGTCACGCCCCGTTTATTCACGTCCGCGTAGATCTTGGCGATTCGCTTGAGATTGGATTTCGTCTCTTCAGGTGGCCCGTTGAGAAATGTCAGATAGGCACCGGTCTCTTCGTATTCGTAATAACCCATCTCGGCGGACTCAACCAGACCGGGATCAAGTAGTTCCCAGTACAGCCGACTATTGCAATCATCGCCAACGATGACTGACATCAGTTCGGCAGCAAAGCGTAAGGGGTCGCTTCCTGATGGTGCAGGAGAAAGCTGAATGATCTGCTCCTGTTGGCATTCGTCTTTCGAAATGTACTTCGTGGATGGCTTGGGCGATGCGCGCATCACCTTGCGATCCGATTTCCCCTTCGGCCAGTTCGCACAATGTCGATTCGCCAGTTCAAGGATTGTGGACCAGTCAGTATTACCCGTCACGGCGAGAACGATATTTCCGGCGAGATAGTGTTTGCGGTGATACTCGCGCATCTGTTCGGATGACAGTCCACCGACGCTTTCCGTCGTGCCCAGGACCGATTGCCCGAGCGGATGTCCGTGGAAGTGAGCCTGCATCGCGTTGTCGTAGGCGACTGACGAGGGCTGGTCGGCGTACATACCGATCTCTTCCAGAATTACCTTCTTCTCGATATCGAAATCGTCCTGACGCAACGTGGGAAACAGAATGCTCGACTGAATCTCAAACGTCTGCGGCAGGTATTCAGGCAGTGTGGCGGCATAGTAAACGGTGCTCTCTTCACCGGTGGCCGCGTTATTGTCGGCACCAACTTCATCGAAGATGCGGTTTACATCTTCGGCAGTGAAACGTTCCGTTCCCTTGAAGGCCATGTGTTCAAGAAAGTGGCTGACCCCGGAAACTTCAGGAGTTTCATCGCGAGCACCTGCTTTCACGTAAAAACCGAACGCAACGCTATGCACGTCAGAATTCGTTTCGGCAACAACTTCGAGTCCGTTTTCCAGCGTCGTATGATGAAAGGACATGCAATCTTTCTGATGGACAACTTTGTAAACCAGACGGAGTCACCCGTCGGTATTTTGAACGTTAAAGGTTTACCCTAGTTTTTCAGTAGTTTCCAGAGGCTCAGGTGGTTGCAGCAAAGTTCGGTTCCAAGATTGTCGCAACAAACTCACGTTATGGCTTGGTTGTTATGGTCGTTTGTGTCTCGACGAACGTCTTGAGCGACTTCAAGTTGACTTGTTCCCCCTCCTTGGGGAATTGAAACGGCAAGATCCACCAATCCTCGGTAAACGACGCCGATTGGCCAGGCTGCAATCGTTCACGTGGACCGATCGGTTCAAGTTCAATCCGTGGTCCCGTTGGACACCAGACCGAAATCGTCAGTCCTGCCGCTTCGTTATAGACACGGTCAGGAAAGATCGGGAACCGTTTTACGAAAAGCGTATTACCGGGCATCAGATACCCTAACCATCCAGCGGTTGCGTCAAATCCCAGTTTCGGTTTGCGAGGCGGCGCCAGAATTTCCAGAAAGCCGTCCCGTTCGCGAATCTTCTCGTCAGTGTTTCGGACGTTAATCGTCGCACTCTCTTCATACATCGCATATTTGGACGGGAACCGACTCGGTCGGTCACCGAGTGGAATAACGCAGATTCCGCCACCTGGTGAAAAGGATCGACCCCAGTGACAGACCTCGCGGACTTCGTTGCCAATGTTATGGATCGTCTGCTTGCAGGCTAAATGGATCGTCGATTTCGTTTCGGATGTGTCACCTTCAACTAATTCGAAATCACGGACAAGCTGAATCCCCGCCCGATCGTCTTTCTGACTGGTCAATCGAGCAGAATACGACCCGGTGATCTCGCCGGACCATTCGCCCGACCACAGCTCGGGATGGGGAATGACAGTAAGTTCGGGCCCATAGTCAAATCGGCCTGCTGTCACTTTGACGGGAGTTCCTGGCTGCCATTGCTTTTCGGCGTCCTCCATAAACATCGCGTCTTTCCCGTCGACCGAGAACTCGAGAACACGTCCGCCGACCTGAGGACAAAGCACGACGCGGGCATTTTTCATCTTCAATTCGATGGCCCGCGAGTAGCCATGGTATTGGATCACAGATGCGTTTGATGACGCTGGCTGAACCGCTTGAGCTTGTAGAGGATCTGCGGCACTCACAAGAGTCGTCAGTGAACTGAGTATGAAGCCAATAACAGCGGTCAGTTGCGGCGTTCCAGCCATCAGCGGGTTCCGTTATCGAGGTGAATGTTTCGAGGAGGCAGAGATCACTTACCATACGAAATCAGTAGATGGGGTGCACGTAACCGGCGATGGTTTTTTCCGGCCGATGACGCTACTGATTGGCCTGTGGAAAGCGCGAATTTTTTCAATGCCATAAATAGGCAGCCGGGGCGCCCTGCGGACTCAAGTTTTGAACCGCCGACCAATTAGTGTTAGCGCCTCTGACGACGAAGCGGCTACTTTCTAAGAGAAAACACTTCTATTCAATGAAAGTTCGCGTTATATATGGCGGGATGGAAACCATCACTCGTGATGTTCGTGATCTTCCCCAGGATGACCGGTCCGCACTGGAACGTGTCATCGGTCATGTATTGCTCGAAACCGAGCGAGTTATCGTCACCGTGGTCAACCTTAACCCCAAATCTGAGTCCCTTCCGACTGCAGAGGAAGAAGAAATCCCGCAGTGGTGGAAAGTATATGAGGGGTTGGACGACGAAGAGATTGACCGCCTCGACGACGCTATTCGCCAGCGGGCCAATTTGACCCGCGACGTGGGGTAGAATATGTCCGTGGCGTTGCTCGATACCGACATGCTGTCAGAGGTGATCAAGCTTCGCGACCCGATCGTGAGAAACCACGCGCTTACGTATCAACAACAGCATGGACCGCTCACGTTTTCGGCAGTCACGCGATACGAAGTCTTACGTGGTTACAAGCAATACGGCGCGACGAGACAACTCGCAAACTTCGCTGTGTTCTGCCAGCACTCGTTGATTCTACCCGTGACGGATGCCACCTGGGACCGCGCCTCCGATCTGTGGGCATATGCTCGTCAACACGGCCATCCACATGACGATGCCGATCTTGTCATCGCGGCAACCGCGCTGGAAAACCAGCGAATTTTGATTACTGGAAATCTTCGCCACTATATCTGGATTCCTGGAATCACGGTTGTGGATTGGCGGAACCCATAGCGTGGAATTTGCCACTTTTATGAAGGAGCCGCAACCAGAAAATCGCACGGGAAGCCCTTTTACCATATTTTCCGTAACAAGATTTCCCCAGAATACACCAAACCAAATCGTCGCGATTCCAAATTCGGTTCGCTCCGACGAACCCTGCATTCAATCTAAAGGTTCTTTGATGAAACGATTCATGACGCTGTTCTTGTTCTTGATGCTACCGGTCGCGGCGAATTGTGCCGACACCGCCGATGTCATCTATCACGGCGGGGATATTGTCACGGTTGACGATAAGAATCCGGCTGCTGAAGCACTGGCCGTTTTCAAAGGAAAGATCGTCGCGGTTGGGACGAAGGCTGATGTGCTGAAACTCAAGGGAGATACCACGAAACTTGTTGATCTTGGCGGTAAGACGCTGGTTCCCGGGTTTCTTGATGGACACAGTCACTTCATTAACTGTTTGCAGGTCGCTCACCAGGCGAACTGCTTCGCTCCCCCCGCAGGTCCAGGCAAGTCGATTGCCGACATCATCGCATCATTGAAAGCAACCCAGGCCAAATTCAAGATTCCTAACGGCGAATTCATTGTCGGTTATGGCTATGACGGTGATGCGATTACCGATGGACGCGAGATGAGTGCCGCCGATCTGGACGCAGCGTTTCCAGATAATCCTGTTTTTGTGCAGCACGTGTCTCTGCACGGAGCGGTCTGTAACTCGTCGGCACTCAAGAAATTCAAGATTTCGAAAGAGACGCCAACTCCGCCAGGAGGCGTCATTGTTCGCAAACCGAATTCGATGGAACCGGAAGGCCTGCTGATGGAAGCGGCCTGGATGCCGGTCTTTATGAATCTGCCAAAGCCATCGGAAGCGGAGCTGCTGACACGGTTCCAGGAAGGCCAGGCGATTTATGCCGCAGCCGGCATCACCACCGCTCAGGAAGGAGCGACAATGAGGGGCGACGTCGCTCTTTTGCAAAAGGCTGCGGCGCAGGGCTTACTGATTATTGATGTTGCTGCCTATCCATTCGTGACCGAAGCCGAAACCGTTTTCAAAACGACCCCTCCGTCAAAGTTTGGAGAATACTCAAACCATCTGAAACTCGCCGGGATCAAGATCACACTCGACGGATCGCCTCAGGGAAGAACCGCCTATTTCACGACCCCCTATCTGACGGGTGGGCCTGGAGGCGAAAAGAACTGGCGCGGCGAACCACTGTTTCCGAAAGCTCAAGCGGAAGAGTTCATCAAGTTTGTCTATGACAACAATTTGCAGTTGATCATCCACTGTAATGGTGATGCGGCAATCGACATGTTTCTGGAATGCCACGAAAAGGTGGCCAAAGACCGATTCGCTGACCGACGAACAACGGTCATCCATTCGCAGTTCGTCCGAAGGGATCAGCTTGAAAAATACGTCGATTACAAAATCATGGCTTCGTTCTTCACGGAACACTGTTTCTATTTCGGTGAGACTCATTTGAAGAACCGAGGGAAAGAACAAACATTCTTTCTCAGTCCGATGAAGACCGCTCTCGAAATGGGGATACATTGTGCCAATCACACGGACTTCAACGTCTCGCCGATCGACCAGTTATTTGTGATGTGGTCGGCTGTCAATCGTGTTTCACGCAAGGGAGAGGTCATTGGACCGGATCAGCGAATCACGCCAATTCAGGCGCTGAAAGCACTGACAATCGATTCGGCTCACATGTATCAGGAAGAAAAGACCAAAGGCTCGCTCGAAGTCGGCAAGCGGGCTGACCTGGTGATTCTCGACAAGAACCCGCTCAAGGTCGATCCGATGTCGATCAAGGATATCAAAGTGGTCGAGACGATTAAGGACGGGAAAACGATCTACGTGTCGAAATGATCGAAGAGAGGGGTCAGGTGTTGAAATTGGAACGCCCGACCCCGGCACATTCGGCCATCAAATTCACAATTCGCGCAAGGCTCAATAACAATGAAGTGCCTCCTCGTGCTGTGCGTGATCAAATCAATGACGATGGTCGGCCTGGCTCAGTCTGGTTCTCTGCAGGATCTTGTCAGGCGACTACCGACGTCGGATGGGATCAAGATCTATCGGGCCAAAGAGATCATTACTCTTGACCCGGCGAAGCCAAAGGGGGACGCGGTCGCGGTGATCGGTGACTTGATATATGGGGTCGGGACTCTGGAAGAACTTCGGAAGCAAATCAACGATGAAGGGTTAAGTCCGCCCCAAGTTGTTGAGACCTTTGCCGACCAGGTTATTGTCCCTGGATTTATTTCCCAGCATGATCATCCTCTGCTGGCGGCACTGACCATGACGTCTGAGATTATCGCGATTGAAGATTGGGTGTTACCGTCGGGAACCGTTCCTGCCGCGAAGGACCGCGATGAATATCTGGAGCGACTTGCTGAAGCCGATCGCCAGCGACAAGACCCGAATGAGTTGCTGCTGACATGGGGTTTCCATCATTATTTCCATGGAAAACTGACAAAGGCTGATCTGGACAAAATCTCGTCGACTCGGCCGATTATCGTCTGGCACCGTTCCGCTCACGAAGTAATCGTTAACTCTGCGGCGAGTAAACAATTTGGAATTACCCGGGAATGGTATGACAAGCTGAACCCGTCTCAGAAACAGCAGTCCAATTTTGACGAAGGTCATTACTGGGAGCAGGGAGCCTTCGGCGTATTGCCACTGATCGGTAAAGTGATTGCATCTCCAAAACGTCTGCAAGACGGCTTGAGGTTTGTTAAAGAATACCTGCATGCCAACGGTGTCACGCTCGGTTGTGAACCGGGTGGAGTTCTCTCAAAACCGATGCAGGACGCGCAGAACTCACAGTTCGGCGATCACGCGACGCCGTTTAGTTATTACTTTATCGCCGATGGTAAATCCCTGACCGCGATGTACCCCGATAATCGTGTCATTGAGGAAACCCGACAACTGACCACCTGGGGACAGGGGAATACGGCGATTATTCCGGGACAGGTGAAGCTTTTTGCTGACGGGGCAATCTTCTCGCAGGCCATGCAGATGCGGGATGGCTATCTGGATGGGCACAAAGGTGAGTGGATGATGGATCTGGACTTCTTTCAGCGAAGTTTCCGTATCTATTGGGATGCGGACTATCAGATTCACGTTCATGTGAATGGCGACGCCGGGCTCGACATGGTGCTGAACACGCTCGACGAAAACATGCGACGTAAACCGCGCATGAATCATCGGACCGTCATCGTCCACTTCGCCGTTTCAACACCCGAGCAGGTGAAAAAAATCAAAGACCTGCAAGCAATCGTCAGCGCGAACCCTTATTACCCGACGGCTCTAGCAGATAACTACGGCGCACAAGGACTCGGGCCTGACCGAGCCGATTCGATGGTCCGACTTGGGGATGTCGAACGAGCGGGAATCTCGTACTCGCTTCACTCCGATATGCCGATGGCACCCGCTCAACCATTATTCCTGATGCACTGTGCCGTTAACCGGACAACAATGTCAGGTCGCGTGGCGGGGCCCAATCAACGGATCAGTCGTGAAGCAGCACTGCGTGCTGTGACGCTCAATGCGGCCTACTCGCTGCAAATGGAGAATGACGTTGGCAGTATCGTTCGCGGAAAACGTGCTAATTTCACGATTCTGAGCGAAAGCCCGGTGACGTGTGACGCCGTCAGAATCAAAGAAATTAAAGTCCTGGGGACGATCCATGAAGGACGAGTCTTTCCGGTTTCGATGCCAAAACAAGGCCATTCACAGCGTGAACTGTCACTGCGAGACAGACAACTGGCGGAAATCAAACGAATGAATGTGCTCGACGAAGAGCGATCGTCACGAATGGATTCGCCAGCAAATGCTCCGGTATCGCTTTTCGGATTTGTCCACCGAAACGAACCCGCGATCTGTACTCCAGGATGTACATGCGGCAGTGGGCTGTTAAAAGCACTGTCGGCGGGTCTCTCGATCGAGTCAACATCAAACGATTGATGTCAGTCGAGCAACTTCACCGGAACGATGTTGGCTCCTGTGATGACTTCACAATCCGATGAGAATAAGTCAAATCGCGAATCTTTTTTTGATTTCGGTCGTGGCGTCTGGGTGTCAGAAACGAACATGGTCTGGAAATCTCGTTCCGATCGAGCCAGAATATTGGCCACATCCTTTCTTTTGTTCGACAGCGATTCCGTCAATCGACAAAGGGGTTCTCATGTCCAAGTTCAAATCGGAGCAAATTCGTAACATTGTTCTTGTTGGCCACGGAGCCGTCGGGAAGACGACTTTGGCAGATCAGATGCTCTTCAAGGCGGGTATCAGCTCGCGAGCTGGATCGGTTGATGATGGGACCAGCCAACTCGATACCGATGATGAGGCTCGTCAGCATCATTTTTCCATCTCATCCGCGATGGTCCACTTCGAGCACCATGGCCTACGCGTCAATGTGATTGACACTCCCGGCTACCCTGATTTCGTGGGACAAGTCATCAGTGCCGTCTGCGCCGCTGAAACGGCGATCATCACGATTAATGCTGCCGCTGGGATCGAAGCGAATACTCGTCGAACCTTCGAACTGGCGGGAAAAGCACATCTCGCTCGATTTATTGCGATCAATAAACTCGATCACGATAACGTTGATTTTGCAGAGCTGATCGAATCGATTCAGGAATCGTTCGGTCCTCAATGTGTTCCAATTAACGTCCCTTGCGGCGCGGGATCCAAGTTCTATTCGGTAAAAAGTACTCTCGCGTTACATGCGGGACAGAATGGATCTGTCGTTGATCCGGCAGCTTATGGTTCAACGGTGATGGACATCATTGCCGAGACCGACGATGAATTGATGGAACGGTATCTGGATGGAAAAGAGCTGACTGCCGACGAAGTTCTGGGCGGGGTTAATAAGGCCATCGGTTCGGGCGCGTTGATTCCGATTGTCTGCCTTTGCGCGAAGTCTGGAATTGGTGTCAAAGAGTTGATGGATGCCGTGGCGGATTTCGCTCTTGCTCCGGGTGAACTTGTCCGACATGAGAAGGGAGAATCGGGTCAGGACATTGAAGTGAGCCCGACCGAAGACGCTCCCTTTGTTGGACAGGTCTTCAAGACGCGAATCGATCCGTTTGTTTCCAAGATGAGTTTCATTCGAGTTCTTTCGGGTAAAGTGACGAAGGATTCGACAATTCGGGACATGCGGACGGGGCGTGGAATCAAGATTCATCAATTGCTGGATGTCCAGGGTGGTCACGTCGAAGCGGTGGAAGAGGCTCATGCGGGTGACCTGGTCGTTGTCGCAAAGATCGATGAATTCCAGGTTGGCGACACGCTGGTTAATGGTGACCGGAGCGTCACGATGCCGATGTTGGAATTTCCCCGGCCGATGATTGGACTGGCTGTTGAGCCGAAAAGCCGTTCGGACCAGCAGAAGATTTCCGGGGCGCTGCACAAAATCGAAGAGGAAGACCCGACATTCTGCATCACGCGCGATCCGCAAACGCACGAGATGGTCATGCGCGGGATGAGTGACCTGCATCTGCAGATTGTGCAGGAACGACTTCACAAACGAGACAAAGTCGACGTGGTGACGCACGCGCCGAAGGTACCGTATCGCGAAACGATTTCCGGTCGAGCCGAAGGTTCGTACCGGCATAAAAAACAATCCGGCGGTTCGGGCCAGTTTGCTGAGGTCCACCTGCGGGTTTATGCCCTGCCACAGGAACTCGATCCAAAGACTTATTTTACTCGCGAGCGATTCGAAAGCCTGCGAGAACACACCTACGATCCTGAATTGAATTTCGCGTTTTTGGATTGTGTGACGGGAGGTTCTGTTCCAAATCAATTCATCCCGGCGGTGGAAAAGGGGATTCGTGACCGGATGGAACAAGGTATCCTCGCGGGATACCAGGTGCAGGACGTCGCGGTGGCACTCTTCTTTGGCAAAGATCATCCCGTCGACAGCAACGAAGCGGCGTTTCGCACAGCTGCGAGTAGCTGTTTTCGAGATGTTTTCAAGCAGGCCAAGCCGTCGCTGCTTGAGCCCGTGATGCATCTGGAAATCACGGTTCCCGGCGAGAAATTGGGTGATATTACGAGCGATCTGAACACTCGCCGTGGCCGGATGGAGGGGATGGATTCATTGCCCGGCGGGATGCAGGTTGTGCATGCGAGGGCTCCGTTGTCCGAGCTGATGACCTATGCGCGTTCGCTATCGAGCATGACGGGTGGTCAAGGTTCGTACACGATGGAATTCAGCCATTACGAACAGGTTCCCCCGAACGAACAGCATAAGATTATCGAGAGTGCTCAAATGCATACTCATGAGGAGTGAAGAAATTTCCGAGTTAAGCCGGGCGGAGTCAGCGCTTGGATTCTTGCGTGGAATCTGAATGAGAATTTGGAAACGACGAGTCCGAGGGGTTACGCCGCCCCGTTCACTT
Organism: Schlesneria sp.; assembly: GCA_037142165.1. Lineage (GTDB taxonomy): Bacteria > Planctomycetota > Planctomycetia > Planctomycetales > Planctomycetaceae > Schlesneria. Next base: position 18,830 of record JBAXBD010000001.1, read on the forward strand.
GGACTATGTTAATTGAGACTCAATCCGATGAGAAAGCCGTTATTTGAAATGACTCACGCGAGCGACTGTTGTTTTAAGTAGTGGAGGCTCAGACACCATTTTTTTTACAAAACCTGATTCTTCCGAAAAAACGGGCGAGTACTGTGACTTATCAACCCGTCGTTTTATATGAAGACAACCACTGTCTTGCCGTGGACAAACCAGCCGGGTTGCTCACGATGGGTGATCACACCGGCGAACCAACTCTTGTCGATGCGGCACGAGAATACCTGCGAGTAAAATACCAGAAGCCGGGCAATGTCTTTGTGGGGGTCGTACATCGCCTGGATCGGCCAGTTTCCGGCGTGGTCCTGTTCGCAAGAACGAGCAAAGGAGCCAGTCGGCTGTCCGAACAATTCCGCGCTCACTCCATCGAAAAGATCTATCTCGCTCTCGTGGAAGGAACAGTTTCGGCTCCATATGGCGTATTGCGAGATCGACTCGTCAAAGACCACGTACGCAATGTGGTCTCCGTAACTGATCGCGAAGAATCAGGTCAGGAATGCGTGCTGTCGTTTGAGCGACTGGAACGATTTGGTCGGTACAGTTTATTGGAAGTTCGGCCACAAACCGGGCGTAGTCACCAAATTCGCGTGCAACTCGCCTCACAAGGCTGGCCCATTGTCGGGGATCGAAAATATGGCTCACAAACATCAGTTGAGGGCTTCATTGCACTTCACGCATCATCACTGACTTTTGCCCACCCCACGACTAGAGAGTCGATGGCTGTCGTAAGTCCGCAACCCGCCGCATGGCGTAAACGATGGTCTTGAAACTTTGGCGAGTTAACAGCGTTGCTTTGCGAGTGTTTTTCAAGGAATTTTGCTTTTTTCAGTCGGCTCCTCTGCTGTGATCTCCTCATCAGTCAAGAACTCGTACGTGCTTTCGAATAAAGGCTGCTGCACAAGCCAGATGTCGCCGGGTTTATCCTGGTACGGGTCAGCAGTATCACCTTTTACGACATAACCCCCTTGTTCGGAGTGAAGCGGATTTCCAGGATCATAGCCAGGGCGAATTGAAAATCCGGCGATGTTCGACCCTTTCACCTGGGCTGCCCAATTCGTGACGTCCGGCTTTGGTCGAAAAAGATGGTACTCGTATGGCTTATCATCGAAAGCAAATTGCTTGGTTTCCGACTCCCCGCGTTCGTACTTCGCTTCGATCTTTTCCCACGCCTGAAACCATGGTTCCTCGGCGACGCCAACGCATAACCAGGCATTTTCGCGGGCCATCAATTTCGCTCGGTCCGCCGTTTGGAACTCCTTGCCGACTTCTTCAGCCGTGATGGCCCGAGCCCACATCGAACGTGTTTTCTTTGCCTTTCGCCAGGCGCGATTTTCATGAACCCAAGCCAATGTCTCTTCGTGCGTCAGTTCGCGTGCGGGTGCTTTCGTCAATTCGAGCGAAGGGTGGGAAGAAACCGATGAACCTTGCCCCTGAGTTTGCGGCTTTGATTCCATAATTTGCTCGTGCTTCCAACACCCGCAAACTCCGAGAAATGCGAATCCGAGGATCCCACGCCATCGCTTAGTCGTAATACGCACGGTGAATTTCCGCATATTCATAGCTCCGCAACAAGGGGACAATTACTGAAGTGAGTAATTCGCTTGATGAGTTCTGTTCATCGACCGAAGGTTGTGCAGTGCTGATTTTTAGCATACCCGACCCGAAGCTGATTCGGCAACGATGAAGCCGAAGCCGCTGACGGCGGGTCCGTGTTTCAAACTGACGTGCCTCGCTCTGACCGTCTTCGGTTGATCCGTGCTCATCGAACTATGAAGACATGGTCTTGTCGAAGACCTCTAAAACTGCGACATATGGAGTTTCAATCGCCATCTTCCGATAGAGCAAACCAATTATCCCGGATCGCAGGTTGGCCATTTCATCAGCAGAGTCTTGCCGACCCATTGGCTTGAAGATGACGCCCGCGCGGTGAATTTCGACACTTTTGGCTTGTGTTGCGGTTGCATGCGTATCACCGTATTGTCTTGTTTGATCGTCTGTGACTATCTCGATGTGCAGCGATTGCTGTTCATTGCGATGCCTTGGATTGGTTCACAAACGTCTCACGTGAAATGCCGAGGATACTCTCTGTTTTTTGGGAAACGCTGTTTTCAAAAGTGGTGCGATTGAAACGTAAAAAAATAACCAAACGACGTTTGGCTCGTCGGATAGACATGATTTGAGCGTAACTGCGACGTCTTTCGGACGAACCGGTTCCTTCAGGATAACTCAGACTCGGCCGACGAAATTCGGTTCAAGGATATCATCAATGTCGACATGCTTCGTTGTTATGGGTTTCAAGACAAAAACGGATCTGGCGACTGGACGCATCCTCGATCTCGACGCAACCTATCAATACCTGATCAAACCTGCTGTTGAATCATGCGGAATGAAATGCATACGCGCGGACGAGATCGTGCATAGTGGGGTGATCGACCTGCCAATGTATCAGCAACTCCTTGAAGCGGATCTCGTGATCGCAGATGTCTCGACAGCCAATCCAAATGCTCTTTATGAACTTGGTGTGCGCCACGCGCTGAGGCCACGAGCCACGATCGTCATCGCAGAAGACAAGTTTGCTGCCTATCCATTCGACCTCAATCACATTGTTATTCGAAGCTACACCCACCTCGGGACCGATATCGGATTCGGCGAGGTCAAACGTTTCACGAACGTGCTAGCGACTGCAATTAAAGTATGGCAAGAAGCGCACGCATCCGAAGCCGCCAAATCCCTTGATCCTGACAGCCCCGTCTATACATTTCTCAAAGACTTGAAACCCCCACAATTGACGGTCACAGCCGAGGCGGTGACTCGAGCGATCCAGCGATCGGAAGAAGAAAACGCGGTTGCCGACAATTCCGCCAAGCCAGAGTCTGTCATTCCTGATGAAACCCTGGCGATGATTATCGCCGAGGGAGAAATGGCAATCGCCGAAGGAGGATTTCAGTCAGCCAAAAGATTGTTCGGACAAGCGATACAACGTTCACGTCCATCTGGCGCCGCTAAACCGGGGGAGATTTCGCATGTTGGAGATCCCTATTTGATCCATCGGTTGGTGCTGGCGACTTATAAGGCGAAGAAACCGGATTCCATCACGGCCTTGCGTGAAGCCCTCGATTTGCTTGGCCAGCTCAATCTTCCAGAAACCAACGATCCGGAAACGCTTGGTCTGGCAGGCGCGATCGAAAAGCGGCTTTTCGAAGAAAAACAGGGGATTGAGCACCTGGAACTGGCAATTGATTACTATCGGCGGGGATATGTTCTCAAGCAGGATCACTATAACGGGATCAACCTCGCCTATCTTCTTGATTTGCGTGCCGGAACCGATGCTGACCCGACAGCTGCGGAAAAGATCGCCGACCATGTCGAGGCAAGCCGGATCCGCCGCAACGTTCTCAAGATTTGTTCCGGTGTCATTCAAGATCTTCATCAGAAGAAGAAAGAATTGGCGCTGCTTCCTGAGAGCGATTCAAACCGGACTGACGTAGACAATCGGCTATATTGGGTACTTGCGACACAAGCCGAAGCGTATTTTGGTCTGGGTGAAATTCAAAAAGGTCAATTGGCGAGGGAATATGCAACGGAGGACACCCAGCCCTCCGACTGGAAGCAACACTATACGGTTGCGATAAACGAAGCCTCTCAACTCAATCGACCCGATTGGATGCATGATGCAACCAAATCACAAATCGAAAAGTTAGGGGTGCTCATCAACGCGCATGTCGATCTGTTTCAAAAACTCGCCTGATCCCAAACAACAGGAAGCCGACGATGTCTTTCCATGACAAACTGAAAAAAACCGGTCCAAAAAAGCTTCTCGCGTGCGATGGTGGGGGAATCCGAGGGATTCTCAGCGTGGAAATCCTCGCGCGCATTGAGAAAACGCTTCGTGAAACCTATGGCAATCCGAATCTGAAATTGTGTGACTACTTTGACTATATCGCTGGCACTAGTACCGGCGCCATTATTGCGGCGGCATTGGCTTGGGGAATGACAGTCGACGAACTTCGCAGTTTCTACGTGAATAACGGCGAGGAAATGTTTCAGAAGGCGAAACTGCTCGAACGATTCAGGACGAAGTTTCGTTCAGACAACTTGAGCAAGCAGTTGCAGGATGTCTTCGGCGCCGAAACGACGCTCGGCACGGATAAACTCAAGTCTCTGCTTTTAGTGATCTTGCGTAACGCAACCACGGACTCACCATGGCCGCTCTCTAATAATCCCGCAGCGAAATACAATCAGTTGACACACGCCGATGGGACTCAAAATAACGAATGCAACCTCAATCTGCCTCTCTGGCAACTGGTCCGAGCGAGTACGGCCGCCCCAACGTATTTCCCTCCCGAAGCGGTCAAAGTCGGCAATCATGAATTCGTTTTCGTTGATGGTGGGGTCACGATGTATAACAACCCCGCTTTTCAATTGTTCAAGATGACAACGCTTGCACCCTTCAAATTGGAGTGGCCGGTGGGTCGTGATAAAATGCTTCTCGTGTCGGTCGGCACAGGGTTCGCCGACTCGGCCAACGAAAATCTGCAGCCTTCACAAATGAACTTGCTTTATAATGCCGGCTCGATTCCCTCCGCATTGATGAACGCCGCTCTTCATGAACAGGACACCCTGTGTCGCATGTTTGGCAAATGTCTCAGCGGCATTCCCAAGGAAATCGACTCAGAATTGGGTGGCCTGGAGGGTGATGCAGGTTCAGCTTTTTCGCCACAGCACTTCACCTATGTACGATACAACGCCGAACTGACCGACAAGGGCCTGGCAAGTCTCGGATTGAGTGGAATTGCGCCGAGTGACGTGCAGCAGATGGATTCGGTCGCACACATTGACAAACTGTCCAAGATCGGGAAAGCGGTCGGAGACAAGTATGTGTCGGCCGCACACTTTGAAGGATTTCGTCCCTGATATTTCGTGACGATTATCGTCAAGAGATTCCTGACGCGCTATGTCTGCAATCCAATGGGAGGGCGAGGCGCCTGCCGAACCGCTGGGTCGATGTGTGACCCGTTTCGTGGCTCGGTAGAAGCCTCGCCCTCCCGACTTTCAAGCTTTGCAGCGAGCGAAGAAATTAATCGTTAGTACGACATTCGTTTAAGTGTCATAGAGCGTCAGAACTTTGCCCTGGCTCTTCGTATGTTCTAAATGCGGTCCGCTCCCATTGAGTATAAAGGCTCATCATGTCGGGTGATGCATCAATACAGACAGCCAACGATCACGATCAGGATTCCGAAAAATGGCTGGAGCAAGTGCTTCCGTTGATTCGGGTACGCAAATGCCGCCCTTGGACTTTTTTTCCAGACTTGCACGAGGTCTTCGGACTTTATCCCTCTGAAATTGTTGTGACTCGCAAGAGGATCGGCACCCCAATTCCAGAGAGTGCCTACACAACCGACGGTGCTGGGGTGCTCAAAGAACTTGGGCGAAGCACAGGTAGCGTGACCTCGATCCCTCTCGATGAAGTATCGCAAGTGGTTTCGTATCCGCGAGCGATGATGGGCGAGTGCGAGCGTATCAAAGCAGTCGCGGGGAAAAAGAAAATTTCATTTCCCCTTCTTCAGCGAGAGACGCCAAACATCTACCGGACATTACGCCTTTTGCTCGGCCCTCGATATCAACAGGAAAACTGGATTCCGTTTGCTGGTCTGTACCGGGCTCTCTCATTTTCTCTGTTCTTTCTTTATACCGCATTCTTTCCACAGCAAGTATCTGGAATCCTATCGACGATTGGATTGAACCTCGATGCCGAGCTTCTGATGTTTCTGGCAGGGTTTCTTTTTTTTATCGCGAGCATCATTTTGCTTTACACGATTGGCCATACGATCCCTGTCCGAAATAAGGCCAAGCTCAAGAAAAAGATCAAGCCGGTTAAGGATTTGTCAGGCCAGCAACCCCTTCGGCTGCGTATTGCAGGAAGAACGCTGACGATTGCAGGATCGCTCCTGGTGCTTTTCGCTCTCGTAGTCGGAATCACAATATCACCGGAATTATGGTTCGGTGAATTATGGTTTTTTCCAAGAGTTTCACTCGGAGAAAGCCATTGGTACCTCAGGTTGTTTTCGGTTGCTAATTCAGTTTTGTGTGTTTTTATTCTTACGAGTATCTATTTCTTCTTTTTCAACATAAAGAAATTAGGGATAGGTGTTGTTTACGTTACTGTGATCTCCGCCATTTTAGATGGAGCATTCGCTTTTGTGGGGATGTTTCAGGCACCTGACGCGAAAACTTTCTACTTGTCCCTCGAAAAGGTTTGTCCCTACATCGGCCTCGTGATGATCCAGTTCGGGCAAAGGATGGTCTCAAGGAACGCATTATCGGTTCTCGCCGAGGATTCGAGGGCTCCGATTCTCTACTTACGGTCATTTGAAAGTGACGTCGAAGATACATTAACTCCACATACTGCGCTGCCACGAATCTTTGGCCTGACGCTGTCGCCCGATGTTCGCCACCTTCCCTTTTACTTTATGGCGATTTTCGAACTTCAACCGGTCCGTTTGTTAAGGTCACTGTTTGGATTGATTTCTCCTAACACAGAACTGCAACTCGCAAATTTCTTTCGAGAATTCGGGCCATTCATTGCGATCGGGAGACCGGGAGAACAATTGGCAACAATTGGAGCGGACCGCGTGTATGTCGGTAATGACGAATGGAAGAAGGTTGTCACTGACTTTCTTGAGCAATCTCGCTTTGTCGTTCTTCAGGCGGCAGGAACTGAGGGGTTCATTTGGGAACTGCACACAGTCCTTGAAACTGTTGCTCCCGAGAAACTCCTGTTTTGTCTGTCGAGTTTTTGCGAGCGACAGAACGATTACGAGGATTTCCGCCTCAACGCCGAATCGACTCCTGGGTGGCGATTTCCACGTTCCGTAGGAAATCTGAGTGAAGCCCAATTCCTTTTCTTTGATTCGAATCGCGCGCCTATTATGCACGCGGTCTCTTATCGTTCTCCTCTCAAATGGCTGTTTTCAAGTCAGATTGCCGACTTTCGACATACACTCACTGGATTTATTGACCGGACAGAGAGAACAGATTCCCCGTACCAGACGAAGCGATATCTCGGCCATAGCTTCCTGGCGGTCATCCTGTTTCTTACCGCCGTTCCCTTATGCTTGAGTCTGGTATGTTTTGCATTCGTGGAGATTTTCATACGGTTTATTCAACCGCTGGTCAGTAGTACTTGAGATCGAATATCGGATTAAAAACCCTCGTTAGTCTCTGGAAGCTTTTTCACCAGCTTCAGATCGGTCAGCCATGCCAGGGACTTTTCTTGCCAGGCATCCCACATCGGGCCTTTGTATCCATTCAAACCGTGACCGCCGGAAGGAAGTTCTAATAGCTCTCCGGCAACGTTGTGCTTCTTTAAGGCAGCATAAAACATCTGACTGTTTTCGATGACGACAGCCTTATCATCGATCGCGTGCGCGAGAAACGTCGGTGGCGTTTTTTCAGTCACTTGCTTCTCGTTTGAGAAGAGTTCAATCAACCTTTCCGAAGGGTTTTCACCCAAAAGCCTGGTTCTTGATCCGCTATGAGTCGAGACATTCATCGTGATCACGGGATAGACCAGAATCGCAAAGTCGGGACGACAACTGACTCGATCAACTGCGTCAGTGGCGTTTGGATCACCACCATCGAAGTGTGTTGCAGCCGTCGAAGCCAGATGACCACCGGCTGAAAAGCCCATGATACCGATCCGGGTCGGATCAATTTCCCAGGCTTTGGCGTTTGAGCGAATCGTACGAATCGCACGCTGAGCGTCGAGCAATGGAACGTAAGTTCGGCCCGCCGGTAGACGATATTCAAGGACAATTCCCGCAATACCGTGTCCGTTCAACCATGCCGCAATGCCATGCCCTTCGGCTCCTGTGACCAGGCCGCCGTATCCGCCGCCGGGACAGATGACGATTGCAGTCCCATTTGGTTTCGGTGCACGATGGACTGTGATCCAGGTCTCGACCGATTCAGTTTTTCCGTCACCTGTCGGCGCTTTGCCGTTCCAGATTCCGATTCGTTCGCCTTCGTCAGCACCATAGGCGGAACCCAACGTCAATCCGAAATTCAGACAAACCAGAAACGCCAAAGCAAAACCTGGAAGCAAGTAGCGTAATGCACTCATGAGGCCCCTCGCAATGAATTGAAATCAGGAAGATTGAGATAAGAGAAGATACGCTCTTTTGACGGGCAAGGCGAGCGGGGGCTCACTTCGGCCCGGTCACGTTTTCTGCTGTCGAAATTGATCGACGGCAACTGCGATGATGATAATGATTCCAAGCAACATGTCTTGAACTGGATTCGTGACACCAAGGGCCGTGCACCCGCTGGTAATCACGGACATAATTAATGCACCCGTTAAAGTCCCAAGCACAGAAGCGCGGCCTCCGTTCAGACTCCCTCCTCCGATGATCACGGAGGCAATTACTTTTAATTCGAGCCCAAGCCCGGATGACGGGTTACCAACTGTCAGTCGCGAGAATTGGTAAAGACCTGCGATTCCGGTGAATAACCCACCCAGCGTATAAATCGCGATCTTGTTCCAGCGAACATTGATCCCACATAACCGAGCGGTTGCTTCATTCGAACCGATCGCAAAAACGTATCGCCCGAAGACGGTGAAATGCAGAACACCTGCAAGTAGCATCGCCAAACCCAGTGTCAGCCACACGCCAACAGGCAACCCCTGAACCAGTGCCGTCGGCCGGATACTCAATAAATCTGCAAACCAGGCGGGGACCTGCGTGGAAAGGTCGGGCCTGACGGTCGTATTGTCAGCGACCCACTTGGCCCAACCGAGATAAAGCTGCATCGTTCCAAGCGTCACGATGAAGGGCACCATCTTGAGATAGCTAATCAGCAACCCATTCACCAGGCCGCAAAGACAACCGGTTCCGATGCCGATGATCAAGGCGAACAACGGAGTCCACGGGGTCCAGCGAACGGATGATGCTATCACACGATCTCGTAGAAGGGACAGACTTTCGATCCGTTCCTTCACAGCAGCGACAGTGGTTTCGTCTTTGGCTCGTCGAAGATCATCTTCTGCCCCCTTTAATTTCTGATTGACACCGTTCACGTTGTCGCCAGCGAAAAGCCGCAATGCGATGTCTTCCTTGAGGCTCCAGGCCAGCATCGTAGCCGAGAGCGCGATCGCTGTTCCTACGGAGAGATCAATCCCGCCAGAGATGATCACGACCGTCATTCCCAGTGCTGCCACGGCGACAATCGCGGTTTGGGTTGTAATGTTTCTCAGATTTTGCTCCGTTGCAAATCGGGCCTCTTTGCCATGAGTCCACTGATCCGCCACACAGAACAGGAGTGTTACCGTCAACAGCGCCAGAAACGGTCGTATCACACCAACGATTGAATTCCATGAAAGCCATCTTGCTTCGTTAGGAACAATCTCGTCGCTCGTCATGTTCGATGATTTTTCCATGGTGCGTTAAGTGATTGAATCAGGTTTCAGATATGCCCGTTGGACATGAGCAAGAAGGATCTTTCGAATGGTAGTACCGGGAGTGCGAAGCTCTTGTGGCGCCAAGAAACAGGTATGCCCATCGACGAAGCAACTTGGCCGGAGTATCGCCCCCCCGAAACTTTAGCAGCCTGTGCCAATTTTCATTGTCTCTACAGATGACTATCCGTCATGGCACGTCTCTGCAGTTGATGTCCACTTTTTTTGATTGCTTAAACGCCCGCGGGTCGTTTCGGATCTTTTTCCAGTGGCAGTGTTACTCGCTTACCTGTCCATGCCGACTGGTAGATCGCCAGAACGATCTCTACGGCCTTTCGGCCCTCGTCGCCAGTAATTCTTGGCTTCTTACCGAGTTGAATTGCCTTGACGAAATCCTTCAGTTGTTCCATGTGGCCGACATAACTGATCGCCTTCGGATCGCTGGCGCCGCCAGAACCTTCTTCAAGGTTCATCAGTTTATCGACGATGGCTCGGTCTTTGGGTTTAGGCTTTTCGAACTGCCACAGCAGGACTTCGTCCTGTTCAACAATCGCGGAACCCGTTGTTCCATGAATCTCGGTTTTCTTCAGCAAGCCAGGCCAGATTGCCGTGCTGGCAGTAATGGTCCCAACGGCACCATTTTTGAACTTGATCGCTGCGACGCCGATGTCTTCAACTTCGATTCGTTCATGAGCGAGCGTTGCGGTCACTGCGTTGACTTCGACGACATCGCCCATCAGCCAGTACAACAGGTCAACATTATGGATTGCCTGGTTCATATAGGCTCCACCGCCGTCCAGGTTCCAGGTGCCTCGCCAGCCCGTTTTTACAGGAGTCTTGGTTCCTTTTGGTTGAGGGCCATCATAATACTGCTGCGTTCTCCACCACTTGACGAAGGTGTCTCCGAGTACGAGTTTTCCGAATCGTCCGTCGGTAACTGCTTCTTTCAGTGCAATATTTGCCGGGCTGAATCGCGACTGAAAGATCGGGCAAAGCATGACGCCATTTTTTCGACAAGCGTCAAGAATGGCATCACATCGCTTGAGTGTAATCTCCATCGGTTTTTCGACGACGACGTGTTTCTTGGCCTGTGCAGCTTTGACCGCTGGTTCCATGTGAGCACCGCTCGGCGTACAGATCGTGACGATGCTCAGATTCGGGTCCGCCAGCATCTTGTCGAGATCGTGATAAGCGGTCACTCCGGGATTTGCTGCGGCAAATGCATCGGCCGAAGCCGGAATGTTGTCGAAGCAGGCGACTAACCTGGTCCCTTTTATCCGCTTGATCGCTTCGGCATGGAAATTGGCGATCATTCCGCAACCAACAATTCCGAATCCGACTTGAGACATAATTTACCCTAGATGAGTTCAATGACCGACTTCATTCGCAGAATTAATCATTCTACAGCCCACGCACGTAGAGTTCGATCCAAGCGGCAAAAATTGGACTATTCTACTGCAACGGCTTATTGAAACGGGTCGATTTTGGGGTTGTTTTGACCTGCATCACGCCGAGCTGTGTCTTGAGAAAATTGAAATATTTGGGATCTTCATCGGCGAACAATTCGTCGCCGTTTATCCGAAACGCAGTTTCCAGGGCATTGGCAGCCCCATTCAAATCGCCGATCTCGAATCGACTCTGACCGAGTCGTAGCCAGATGAACGGGTTCCCCTCACCATCGGGATACTCAAGGGCTTCACGCAAGGTGTCGCTTGCAGCAATGTAATCACGACGTTCAAAGTAAACGTCGCCGGCCGCCATAAGAATCCATGTCGCAGCAGGCCACTGATCTTTGGGGTTCGGCAGTAGTTCCCATGCGGCCTCATATTGGTCGAGTGCATCGTCAGGCTGATCGATCTGCGCGAACTGGTCCCCTTTTTGACAAAGCTTGTCAATCATCACTCGCAATTCGTCGGGAAGCTTAGGCATGGTCCACTCTTGAAAGCTGCATCAAATCAAAAGCGATTCGATTTCAATTCGGAATCTTATACAGACGGCCCCAATTCAGTCTCTCTCGAAACTCAAACTTTTTTGGAGGCGTCGTCGTTGGTCCACAAGACAAATCATTCGAGCGAAGCCTGTCGTGATCCCTTCCAGTGAACGGCGTCGGTCCTTTCCATCCGGACAAGTCCGTGCCACCGCCGCCCCGAAAGGATGACTTCGCAAACCTCCGGTTGGTCCACTCGCCATTGAAACGTTCCGCTGTCCCATCGGGTCACGGCACCACGCTGACCACTGATCGGGCCTTCGTAGTCAAGATAAATCAATCGATGATCAGGAATCGCTTCGGCTGGAAAGTCGTCCACCGACAATTCGGGGTCAACCAGTAGACGCCAGGTACGACAATGGTCTCCGTTTTCCAATAAAAAATCCCAATGCAAAAATGGGTGATCATGAACAAGGATGACAAACCGAGGCATTCGCTTGCACCTTCGTTCAAGAGCTGAGCTTCCGACCCGGAATGCCGGTCCACGAGGAATTTGCCGGCAGCGATTCGCCCTTCATGACCAGCGACAAATCTCCGACGGATGCGCCGTCTCGAATGTGCGTATCATACAATACCAGCGACATGGCACCGAGGTGGCAGTTGTCATCCACTTTGACAGTTGCCATTTTCATCACACGATCTTCAAACAGATGAGTTTGCAGTGTGCAATCGAGATTCACCGCAACATCATTGCCGATATGAACAAGGTCAAATTCGGTGAGCTCGGTCGTATCGAGATAGACTCGGCGACCGATCTTTGCGCCCAGCAGACGGAAAAACATACAGACATAGGGAGTACCCGCCAGCAGATCGAGAAAAAACGGCGAGGCGAAGTTATCGAGAAGCGATGTGACCACTTCCGTCCGCCATACGAATGGACTCCAAAGCGGACGTTCACTCGGACGGTATCGCCCCATCAGCAACCATTTGATACCGACCATTAACAGGGCTGCGGTCGTTCCCGTCATCATATAAAGCAGAGGAAACAAGGCAGCAATTTCCCAGACTCGTATCCCGTCAAGGTGCATCAACAAGACGGTCGAAAGCAGGATATTCGTAAAAATAATAAACAGCGTTGACGGCAAAGTGATACGAAAGAACTCGATAAATAATCGCTGCGTCAATAACCACGGCGTCGGTCGGAATGTCTCTTCTTCGCTGAAGTCGGTATTCGTTTGCCGCTGGGGCAGGAAGAACGAGGGAGAGCCAAGCCAGGACGAACCGTCTGTCATCGGCACGACAGGCGGAATGGACAGGCAGCCAATCAGGCTGTTATCGGGGATGTTCGCTCCGATAGGGATCAGAGCACTATTCCCAATAAATGTTCGCTGACCGATCGTTGTATGATCAATCAACATCACCCCTTGACGAACGCGTGCTGCCCCCAGCGAGACCGAGTCGGCAACAAAGCTTTCATCGCCAATCGTCAGGCAGTCAGGTGAGACGAACGACGCAGTGGAGACTTCGGCCCGATGTCCAATCCGGGCTCCGAGTAACCGATACCACGGGGCCAGATAGAGCGTTGAATAGAGTGGGCCAATAACGTCGAGACTCAAGTGCATCAGTCGGTCAACGAACCATTTCCGGTAATAGAAACTGTGATGCAATGGATAGGCACCAGGATGGACTCGTCCCAGTAGCAGCCATTTGACCGCAGCGATTTCCAGACTGATGAGCACGACAAACGACAAAGCGACAAGCGGCGATAGAACCAGGTAAGAATAATGTTCATCGATGTAGTTCAGGTGCGCCATCACTGCCATCCCTGGAAAGAATGCCGCCATCGGTAACAACGGGAAAATCAGAATGCCGACGATGTACAAAACGCCGTAGCCAAAACGGCGCCCAAACGAAGGTCGAACGGCAGAATGGTTCGGTTCCGGTGCCACATCACGTTCGACTCGACGAGACGGCGAGCCGTTCCAGCATTCACCCGCCGGAATACAAGTGTTCGACGTCAGCAAAGAAAGATCGTCAAGCTCGGCATCGTCCTCCATGCGTGAATCAGGACAGAGAACGGTTCGCGTTCCGACGAAGCAGCGTTGCCCGATATCGATTCGCCCGAGGATCAGCCAGCCGTCTTCCACCGTTGCCCCGGTAAAGTGCGAATCGGCCCCCAGACAACTGTCGTCCCCGACCGAGAGCAGGTCGTAGGCCTGACAACCATCATTTCCAAGATAAACGCTTGTTCCGATTTTTGCCCCCATCAGACGATAATATAACGTTAACAGCGGTGTTCCCGTCAGATAGCTGGTCGGCACGATGTTGCGTATTGATTGCACGAACCACCAGCGGCAGAAGTAGATTCCCCATAGGGGATATCGCCCAGGTTTAATCCGTCCGATCACCGTCCATTTCACCGCGATCGAAAGAGCCAGCATCACCGGATAAAGCAGTACTAAAGTCATCAGTGACAGGAATATGGCTTCAAGACCAGTACGACCCCGGTCGAGTAAAAACGTGTAAGTCAAATAGGGAGCCAGCCACTGCAGGGAAAAGAAACCGACAACGAAGTAGAGACCGACCGATTGCACGACCCCGCACAGTGCATGTTGCCATGACGAGACTCGTCTTATCACGCGATGCTTGGCTGTCGTCGCATTTGACACATCCTGGTTTGAACTTCGGTTTCGGTCACGTAACGCGTCAGCTAATTTCGTGATCGTCGGATACCGATAGACGTCGAGCATCGAAATGTCGGCGAATTCAGGAAACTTCCGTAGAGACGACACCATCCGTGCCCCAAGCAGCGAATGCCCGCCAAGATCAACAAAGAAGTCTTCATCGGGTCTAATGGCAACGGCTGAGAAGACCTCGTTCCATGCAACGGCAAGTTGTCCCTCGAAGTCGTCTCGTGGTTTCCAATTGTTCGTCCCATCAATCCCCGTCGGCTTTTCTCGTGCCAATCGTGCACGAGGTGCCGGCAATTGCTTACGGTCAACCTTTCCGCTGGTTAACGTTGGCAACGATTCGATCGTCTCGAACAACGAGGGAATCATGTATACGGGAAGAGACTGACGTAATGTCATTCGCAATTCATCTTCGTCAATTTCCGCACCGGTTCGAGGCACGAGATACGCAATCAACTGCTGCACGCCCGGAACGTCTTCACGTACGGTGACGGCAGCCGCAAGGACCCCCGGGCACCGGATCAGTTCAGATTCGATTTCGGAAAGTTCGACCCGAAATCCCCGCAGTTTGATCTGCCCGTCCGCTCGACCAAGAAATTCCAATTGGCCGTCGTTTGTCCAACGAGCCAAATCGCCAGACCGATAAAGTCGTTCCGGTGAGCCATCGGGTGACACGTTGATCATTGCAAAGCGTTCGAGAGTCAGGTCGTCCCGCCCCATGTAACCTCGCGCAAGACCCGCGCCTCCCAGATACAATTCACCCGTCTCACCTGGTGAAAGCGGATGTCCCTGTTCGTTCATGACATAAGCGGTATAACCCGGCAACGGCTCGCCGATCGTGACTGATTTTGCAGGGTCACATTCGGTCCACGTCGCAATGACTGTCGCTTCAGTCGGTCCATAGGTGTTGAACATCCTTCGGCCTGATTGGCACCACCTGGTGATGAGATCGTGCGAACAGGCTTCACCTCCGACGATCAGAAGACGAACGGTCGGCAGGTCTCCTTCCATCATCGCAAGCAGTGTTGGGACACACGAAAGAACTGTTATCCTCAAATCAGTCAACATGCGCGGCAGGTCGGGTCCCGCGTGAACCATTTCGGCTGTCGCGGCGACAAGTGTTGCGCCGGCGCACCATGCGAGCCAAAGTTCCTCGACTGATGCGTCGAAGGCAATTGAAAAACCTTGATAAATCCGGTCATCGGTTCGAATCGCAAATCTCGCGGCCTCTGCTTGTACCAGATGAACGGCGTTTCGATGCTCGATCTGCACTCCCTTTGGTTTACCGGTCGACCCGGATGTGTAAATAACGTAACAGAGATTCGTTGATCTTAATCCTCGATCATCAAGCGGTAACCGCGTGCGAAGCTGTTGCGATATTGTGTGTGAGTCCGAGTCCAATCTGATAATCGTTTTGTCCAATCCGACAAGTCGATTCGCAAATTCGGATGTCGAAATCACAATCTGACTTTTGGAGTTTTCCAGAATGTAGGCGATTCGATCGACTGGATATTCGGCATCTAACGGGACGTAGGCTGCTCCCGATTTCAGAATTCCCAGCAATGCGACATAGACGTCAGTAGAACGAGGTAACCAGAAGGAAACGCATGTCTCAGGGCCGACCCCCATCAAGCAGAGATGCCTCGCTAACTGATTTGCCGCCTCATCGAGTTCCCGATACGTCAATCGCGAAGGACCACACTCGACTGCAATCTGATCAGGATGAAGATCGACCTGCGCTTCGAAAAGATCAGGCAATCGCGTACCGGTTTCCTCGCTCGGTTTTCCGAGTGACGTCATCAAAACATCAATCGATCCAGACATGGAGAACTTTCTGATCGCGAACCGCTTCCATCGGGCGACGACATAAAGCCGCGTAGTATTGCATCCCATCAGGTTCAAGGCGAGTCGATTGGACGACGTATTGAAAAATTAAGGTGGCTTTGATCAAGCGTTTTTTTGATCCGAAGTTTCTTCACCAATCCATGAACCGGTATGGAACTAACGTTTCCAGTAAAGAAGTGGATCACAAGAACCACTCCTTTGGCAGGGTAAATTGACCAATCTCTTGGGCGGACGCTACGCTCTGTCAAAAATTCGCCAGATCACACGTACAGAAGACGTCTATGACCCTATGCGGAGTTCTCAATGTCGATAAGCCCGCGGGGCTGACATCGCGCGATGTCGTTAACCAAATTGTTCGAATCGTCCGTCCAGCCAAGGTTGGCCACGCGGGAACGCTCGATCCGCTGGCGACTGGTGTACTCGTCGTTTGTGTGGGACATGCAACCAGGCTGGTCAGCCTGGCACAAGAAGGGCGCAAACGATATCTCGGTCGATTCTT
Organism: Schlesneria sp.; assembly: GCA_037142165.1. Taxonomy (GTDB): domain Bacteria; phylum Planctomycetota; class Planctomycetia; order Planctomycetales; family Planctomycetaceae; genus Schlesneria. The sequence continues at coordinate 35,290 of JBAXBD010000001.1, forward strand.
ACTCGGTCAAACCAGCGATACAGATGACAACACTGGGAATGTTGTCGAGGGGGGCGACTGGAAGCACGTGACCTTCGATCAGATTGCCAGTCTGCTTACTGAATTTACGGGTTGTGTCGATCAGGTTCCACCGCAGTTTTCCGCGATCCATGTTCAAGGTCAACGCGCTTACGATTTGGCTCGTCGTGGCGAATCGGTTGATTTGGCTTCGCGTCCGGTTGAAATCTTTTCGATACGGATCACGCAATTCTGTCTGCCCGAATTTGAATTGGAAATAGAATGTGGTAGTGGTACTTACATAAGGTCGATTGGCCGCGATTTGGGTTCACGCCTGGGTTGTGGTGCGATGATGACTCAACTGAGAAGACTTGGCGTTGGACCGTTTGATGTCTCGGACGCCGTTTCTTTGGATCGCTTAACCCCTGCCTCAATTAATGAGGCATTGCAGCCCGCACTCACGATTGCGTCGAACCTTCGTCAACGCCACCTGTCAGGCGATGAAGTCATTGCCGTTCGGCGTGGTCAAAGCATCCGTGACGTCTCTCGATTAACCGATGGTCATCTCGATTGCATCAATGAGACAGTTGAACATCGAACCGCGCTTGTCGGTCCCGATGGATCGCTGATCGGAATTGGCGAACTTGACCCCGTCGCGCATCGACTGCACCCGCGTATCGTATTCCCGAACTAATTCCCATGTCCGTCATAAAGCCGACAGACTGCCAGGGTGAACCCTGGCAGTCTCATGGTAAAGATTCTTGATGACGTGTCACGCAGTCGGTCAAATTCATCGGTTCACGTGATCAAGCGCCGATACGGGTTGATCGTTTTCTGCTTCAGCGTCAGACAGAACCTTTGGCAACGGCGTACTTTTCCTGGTCGGGGTTTCAATCTTGTTTTCATCGGCCCGAGTTTTAGCGGGAACAGGGAGCGATAATGGTTCTGGGTCGGGTATGGGAATTGGAGCGTCAGGCGATGCCAGCGGTGTCGCAGAAAGATCAGGCAGTAATTCAGGAGGGGCACCCGAAGTCGTGTCGCGTCGAGCGATCTTCACCGGAGTCTCTGACCGAATTGCTGACGGAGCGAGCTGCCCGATATTCGCGAGCTTTGTTGGATCAATTTTCGGTAAAGCAGGTTTTGGCGCAGAAGCCTGTTTGGTACTTGTTGGTTCGGCCTTCGAAATCCTTGTTTTCGGTATGAACGCCTGCGGGACGGGCATCGGCGTCGGCAATGCAGGTGGTTCGAGCACGGGCTGATCAGGCTTCGATTCAGGAATGACGATCGGGTCGGGAATCGGGAGCGACACTGGAGCGGGGTTCGGCACTGGAAGAGATATCGTGACTGGAGCCGGGATGGTGACTGGACCAGGGTTGGGTACTGCAATGGGTTTAGGTGCCGGAATCGGTTTCGATTCCTGAATTGGGATTGGTACAGCTCGCAGTTCAGGAGCCGCTGGCTTTTCTTCAACTGGTTTTTGAGCGATCGATGGCGCGACGGGAATCGGTCGAGGTATCTCTTTCGGATTGACCTCCATCTTCTCCGCCAGCACTGGATTCTCCGCCGGTTTCTGTTGTGCGAGTGATGCAGGCGGTAAAACGTCATCCGTTGTCGGAGTTTTTTGACGAATCCTGTCGCGGTAAAGAATCAATGCGTTCAACGAATGGAACAATGGGCCGCAATCGATTTTCGTATCACGGTTAATAATCAACTCGCGCGACAGCATCCAAACGGCATTCCGAACCCAGGTTTCGCTCAACCGTTCTTTGGGCAGGCTCGCCGACAGAAACTCCATCGTGTGTCCAGATGTATTAAACCGCTTGTTAACATCGGTTGTATGCCCAGGGCCTTTGTAAAACTCATTAGAAAACGATCCGTCAGGATTTTGGAGCGAACGAGCAATCTCAATATGTTGCTTGATCTTTTGATCGGCCAGATACCAGACTCCGCGCAATTGACCGCCGCTTGCCAGATATTTGTCGCGGGCTCGGGTCAACGCAAAGAGGCGATGGTTACCACCGCAGGGAGCTCCCACAACCGGGGCACTTGTTTCCATCTGGACAAGTCGTTCAATGCTCCATGTCTCATTCAACTGATTAACCCAGACCGCATCCGGTTTGAGAAAATGTTGTAAGGCCCACAACACCCACGTCACTTCTTCCGCTGTATTCACTTCTTTCATTGAGTTGTTCACCAGATCATTGAGGGTGACAACTTTACCCTGGACATGGAACTGATAGTCCATGGGCAGGTTCGAATGAGAGAGCAAGGCCAGGAACTGTGACGGGTGTCCCTCAAACGCATAGATTCGCGTGTAGGAATGGAACTTTGCGCCGTGTTTTGTCAGCAACAACCAGGGCTGTTTGTCGAATTGAGGCTCGGTCGTGGCGAGCCATTCAATCGCATTAACCTTCTGATCACCCAGCCTCAATACGGTGTCTTGACGCAGGGCAAGAATATTATGGAAGATTTGCCATGGCGAATGTGCATTTGCCGTGAGCGTCCGTTTGCTTGTGATCTCGATCGCGCGATCAAGCAATTCAGTGAACGGATCAGTTTGTGGAGTTACGGCGTCAGTACTATCTGCGACAACTTGAACTCCGGAAGCCGAAGACTGTTGTTGCGAAACCGGTGAATTCTGAATCTGGGCGAAAATCTCATGTGTATGCAACAATACCGTCAATGCGCCGAAGATCAGTGTGATCCTGACCAGTTTCGGCCGGCTGCTGTTTGGCACAGTTCCTCCCAAGAATCTCTGACATTTCAACAATTTACCGTCCTCGGCACGCGAGCAAGCGCAATCGTTGGAGGCAGTCATTCCAATCGCCCCTCGATGAAGAGAGGGCATTTCTTCGAAGCGTTCGATTCCAGTCAATCAGGGAACGACCGGCATCAATGGCCACTACGTATCCCCCGTTCACTCAATCGAGCGGTCGGAGACGTGCTGATTCTTCGGCACTTCCGTTACACTCGGACCACCACACGCAGCTCAAGCGGATGAGATCCCGCAATCGTCAAATTTTGACTCCCGGCTAACTTTAATCCGATCACGAAAATGGACATTTTTTAGTTCAAACTTATGACAACTATCACCAATATCGCCGCTTACAAGTTCGCCACCCTGACGGGACTCAAGCCACTGCGAGAGCGACTTGCCGATCTATGTAAAGCCTGGAAATTGAAGGGGACAATCCTGCTCAGTACGGAAGGAATCAATCTTTTCGTCGCAGGTGATCAACCGGAAATTGATTTGCTGCTGAACGAACTTCGCTCGGTTCCGGGGTTAGAAGAACTTGAACCCAAAGTCAGTCAAAGTACGGATCAACCGTTTCGTCGAATGCTCGTCAAAATCAAAAAAGAGATCATCGCCTTCGGTGTCGAGGGAATCGATCCGGTCAACCGACCTGCCCCCAAGCTTTCAGCACGGGAGCTCAAGAAGTGGCTCGACGAGGGAAGGCCAATCACATTGCTCGATACACGTAACGATTACGAAATCCAACTCGGAACATTTGAAAACGCCATAACGCTCGACATCGATCACTTTCGTCAATTCCCCGACGCAGTCCGCACATTGCCGGAAACACTCAAGCACCAGCCAATTGTCATGTTTTGCACCGGAGGTATCCGGTGTGAAAAGGCGGGACCGTTCATGGAACGGGAAGGATATGACAATATTTTTCAGCTCGATGGCGGGATTCTCAAGTATTTTGAAGAATGTGGCTCGGCCCATTACAACGGCGAATGCTTTGTCTTTGACCAGCGAGTCGGTGTCGATCCCTCTCTGCATGAGTCGGAAATGACACAGTGCTACGTCTGTCAGACACCTCTCAGCCCGGAAGAACAGCAGGACGAACGATTCGTTGAGGCCCAATCCTGTCCGTACTGCTTTGTCACGTCACAAGAGCAGCAAACACGTATTCTTGTTCAACGTCACGAGGCGCTCCGGAAAATTGTAACGCCATTGCCCGGAAGTCAACCCTATGAAAATGAACGGCCAATCAATGTTTCCGCCGAATTCGATGGCCGCTCACTCATTGATTTTTTGAGCGGAATTCTAAGACAGATTCCTCGTGACGAGTGGCAGCGCACATGCGATGAGGGCCGAATCAGGAAACGTACGGCTGCCTCTCAGCTCAGAAGATTAACCCGGGGAAAGCGAACTCGAAACAACGAAACCGAAGCCGTCGCCGCCGACCGGATCGTTCGTGCTGGTGAGCAATATCTTCACGTACTGCCTGGCACTTGTGAGCCAGATGTCAACGTGGACATTCGGATTGTCTACGAAGATGAAGCACTGATCGTCGTCCACAAACCGGCACCACTTCCCATTCATCCTTGTGGCCGATTCAACCGAAATACATTGCAATATCTATTGAGTCAGATCTATTCCCCGCAAAGTCCACGTCCTGCGCATCGCCTGGACGCGAACACCGCCGGCCTGATACTGTTTGCTCGCACAAAACACTTCGCGACAATCCTTCAACGCCAGTTTGAACTGAGTGGAAATGACGGTATCGAAAAGAAATACCTCGCTCGCGTCCACGGTCATCCGCTGAAAGATACGTTTCGCTGCACCCTTCCCATCAGTGATGAACCGGGCCGGGTTGGCTCGCGTCAGATCGATCTTGAACAAGGCCAGCCCGCAGATACGGAATTCCTGGTCCTCGAACGTTTCACTGACGACACGTCGCTCTTAGAAGTTATCCCTTACACCGGACGGACGAATCAGATCCGAGTGCATCTGTGGCACCTGGGTTATCCCATTTGTGGCGACGCAACCTACAAGCAAGGAAACGTTGTGGGTGACACACAGACTGTTTCAATCGACGAGCCACAGCTTTGCCTGCTCGCTCAACGCATCGGTTTCACCCATCCGCTGACAAAACAGCGGATGGTCTTTGAGGCGGATTGTCCGCTGTGGGCTGATCGAACAACTGTCATCGCTGACGAGAAAGCAGTCGTCACAGAAATTCAGTTTCCGAGCGACGCCGTTCGCGGGGCGGTCGACATCGGCATGTAGCCAAATTTCGTTTCCTGTCCTCTGACAAGAAAGAACTTGATCTGATTCTGACCGTCGGCAGATGGCCCCTGTTTTGCCAGTTCGTTCATGATCCATGTGATGTTGTCGACGCTCATTGTTTCCCAGCGATCGAGACCGACAAGGACGTCACCCTTCTGCATTCCATTTGCAGCGGCAGGGCTGTCCGGCTTCACTTCAAGAACCCGCATTCCGCCACGGTATTTGGTCTTGGAAAGTTGAGTCCGAACTTCAGCCGCAGGCAACTGTGTCATGCGAACGCCCAACTGAGTCCAGAAGCGATCTGATTCATCGTTGTTGGCTCGCGACGTCATTTGAAGATCATTCGCCAGGATCGATCGACCACCCGTGTAGCTGGACAGCGCGATTGCGGTCTTCTCAATCTTATCGCTTCTCTTGATCGTCAGCTCGACCTTGTCGCCGACCGAACGATGTAGCAGTGCTCGTTCAAGATCGACGCCGTCAATGATGTCAACATTTCCAGCCTTGATGATTACGTCCCCGGAACGAAGACCGGCAACTGCGGCTGGGCTTTCCGGGTGAGCTCCGTCGACCCGCAGCATTCTTGTCGAGCCAGACTTGACGTCTTTCGTGATCGCCCCGTGGAACGTTCCGTCCAGATGTTCGATACTCATCATCTTCGCGATAATGATTCGTGCATCGTCAATGGGAATCGCAAAACCGATTTTCTGAGCACCTGCTCGAATCGCGACGTTGATTCCGATCACTTCGCCGTCCATGTTGATCAATGGACCGCCGCTGTTACCTGGGTTAATCGCTGCATCGGTCTGGATCAGGTTCTTGTAGGAAACAGTGTCGTTCGCTTCGACGTCGCGACCCAACGCACTGATATAACCAAGCGTAACAGTGCCGTCGTACCCGAAAGCATTACCAATTGCGATGACCTTCTCGCAGTACATCAAATCAGACGATGTCCCGGAAGGCATCACTTTGAATGGCTTGGCAGCGTCGACCTTGATGATCGCCAGGTCGTGTTCCCGGTCATACCGGACCTTGCGAGCGATATAGCTCGAACGGACGCGGTTTTCGTCTTCGAACTCGACACGAATGGTGTCGACGTCGGCAATCACATGGTAGTTAGTCACCATGTAACCCCGTTCATCAAAGACGATACCAGTACCCATCCCGTTGATCTTCCGGGCCTTTTCTGATGCAAACACACTGTTAGAGGTATTCGCCGCTTTCTCGGTATGGATGTTTCCAACCGAGGGGAGGGTTCGTTTGGCCGCTAACACTTCAGGAGTGATTCGTCCCGTCACAGGTTCCGATGCCGATAGCACGGTTGTTCCTGCGAGCAGGCACAAGACACTCCATAGCTTACATGAGGAAAGGCGTCGTATCATGGAAGATCTACTCGTGGGCGCTGAGGTCGGACAATAGGTGGTCATCAATGCGTCTGCCACAATCCCTCGCTGCTTTCGGAGGACGATCCTTCATCTCCGTAGGTTTCAGCATCGACGAACTACATCAAAGTGCTTGATGCGGCGCTCCTTCGACGTGAATAGATTGCCCAGTCAAACGAAGTGGAAAACAGAGAAACTCTGCCACCGTCACTCCGTGGAATTCGCCGTTTTCCGAATCACTCAAAAAGTTGACTCAAGAACCAACGGCGATCAGTCACAATAACCATAAACGTGAAGGTGAGACCGGCAAGAACTGCCGAAGATCAGCCCGTTCGAGCGACAGATTCAAGAAGACAGCACCTTACGCGCAGGACAGGCGCGAAGCTGCGTCGGTCGACCCCGTAGCGGCAGCTTCTAGCCGCCGACCGGCACAGCCGGCTAGTGCGCGTCGAACAACAGTTTCACCGTAGCATTGTCGTTCACGTGTTGACGAGGCAGGCTCTGTTGTGCGCGGGTCCCTCGACCACTGCTGCCAATATCTTTCGGTCGCGTAGTACGTCATTGGTAAAAAAGGCATTCCAATCGCATCGATTCGCCAGAAACAGAGTCCTGGCGAGCCGGCGCACGTCAGCCCCCGGACTCTTCGTCCGCGCGTTCAGTTACGGTATGAATCACGAGAATTTAGTCGGTTCACATATCGGTACCGGCAGTCCATTTTCGCCGAATAAGAGTCCGGCTGACGCACCCCGGCTCGCCTGACCAACGCGCGAACGCTTATCCTATTCTAATCCCATCGTCCGACGCGCATGGACCGGTTGTCCCTGGCTCGTCTGGTCACAACGCGCGAACGATCTTCCTATTCTGAACCCGTCGTCCGACGCGCATGAACCGCCTGTGCCGGACGCGCATCAACCGGCTGTGCCGGTCAATTTGCGGAAACGTTCCAGCAGGTCGCGTGTGACGGGACCCGGTTCGCCGGTACCGATCTTACGTCCATCAAGGCTGACGACCGCAACCACTTCTGCCGCCGTTCCTGTCAGGAACATTTCGTCAGCAACATAAAGGTCGTGTCGAGTCATTGACGTTTCGAGAACTTCATAGCCACCCTCGACCGCCAGTTGCATCACGGCGTTTCGAGTGATCCCTTCCAGGATTCCCGCATCAAGACCCGGTGTCATCAGAACGCGATTCTTCACGATGAAGATGTTGTCACCGGTACATTCGGCGACTTCACCTTTATGGTTCAGCATCAATGCCTCAACCATGCCGGCGTCGGTTCCTTCAATCCTTGCAAGAATGTTATTCAAGTAGTTCAG
>JBAXBD010000002.1:0-28749 GCA_037142165.1 Schlesneria sp.
ATGCCAGCCACGGCAATTCTCATGTCACATTGAAATGGTTATCAGAATTCGCTGACGAGTAAAAGAGAGGATTCTTGAGCCAGAGAATTCGTTTGCTGCGTTTCTTGACGGTCAATTTCGCTCGCGCTAAGATTCATGTAATCGACGGCTCTTCTTTTTTCGGAAATTGTTTCGTAAAAAGAGCCATCCTCGTGACCTTTGTCACAGGAAATCCGCAACTTAGAATTTTTTTCAGGGAAAGTGAGCTTTCAATGACGCATGTGGTGGCAGAACCCTGTTTTAACTGCAAATACACCGATTGTGTGACCGTTTGCCCCGTCGAATGCTTCTACGAGGGTGAAGCGATGTTATTTATTCATCCGGAAGAATGCATTGATTGCGAAGCATGCGTCCCGGAATGTCCACCGGCTGCAATTTTCCATCAGGACAATCTGCCTGCGGAATGGGCCGACTATACGGCATTGAATGCCGAGATGGCTTTGAATTGCCCAGGGATCACCGAACGCAAAGACCCAATGGGTCCACCAATTGAGAAACACTAAGAATTTCGGTGCTCTTGGCTGTTGTTTTTAAGCGACATCCTGAAATTCTTTCGATATTTGTCCGATACGGGCCTGTTGCGCTTGCCCGATCATAGTAACTTGCGTCTTGACGATAGGTTGAAACAACAGGCTGAAAACAAAAAACACCACACCTGCCGACTGGCAAGCGTGGTGTTTCTGTTTATTTCTTGACTTATTGATTTGTTTGAGGACCAGCACATCGAATCAGATGATCGTGGTCGATGTAGACAACCTGAATCGATTCGTCCAAGTGACGGAACGGAACTGGCCAGTCAGATCGTTTGATGAGGTCGTAGTAGACCGTGCACTTGTAGTGACAGTGATGCAGGCGAGCAGGTCCAGCGAGCGGGAAGAACCGGCAGTCATCCATCCGATCAACGATCGGTTCAGTCACGATTTTCACGTTATTTCGAGCCGTTTCCGCGAAGAACGGCCAGCCGCCGGATGTTTCATTCGGCAGGGTTCGCATCACTTCAGCCGCGCTTGGCGGGTCCTGACAGAAGATAGGGGCGTGTTCCCCTTCCACAGGATCAAGAATCGGTACTTTGTCGTAACGTTCTTCCCTGATGTACGCGTCTTCAATCATCTCGCTGTAGTACGGGCTGACCGGAATCAGCGGCGTCGTACCATAGAACGCGCTCAACGTGAAGGCCATGGTCAGCAATCTGCCGAACAGGATGCATCCACTGTTGCTCATCGTCATGAGTGCGATGGCAGCGAGAAGAGTCAATCGTTTTGTAACTGAGCCAGGCTTCGTCATCATTTCTCTCCGGCAGTTCCCGAATCCGCTGAAATGGCGATCATGGGACCGTGTGTAGCTTATGTATCGAATGTTCCGGCTGAAGACTTGCGAGAATTTTCCGATTTTGCGGGTTGTAATCGTCATCTTGCGAGAATCTGCATAAACGCCTCAAAGATTCGAGGCCTTTAGACAAGGCGATTCCGCCGTACCCCTGGCCGAAGCTCGTCACTTCGATCAGTAATAAGAGAAACGCCTGCAGCAGCAGTGCCACCACAGACGTTTAGCCATTCGGGTACCGTTTTCTCCGCAGCAGCAGAGATATTGCGAGAAGGCTGGATGGACGGTCATAGAGTTACTCTATGACCGTTTAAAACACCCAGACAACCCATGATCACCAATTGTGGGGGTTCAGGAACCACCACCAACGATCTGTACGCGGCTTGAACATCAAATTCCATTGACCATCATCCCACCGCAGGGTGGCATCGCGCCAGCCAAGCGGCACTTGTGGATAAGGGTAGAATGGACCGATGTAAGGCCATGCACTGGCACTGTATTGTTGCGGATACGATACCGCAGCAGAGTTCGGATACTGAGCATACGAGGGCCATGAATGGTCCGGCATGTTCGGGCTGTTGAAGACAGCTGGTGATCCACCGCCCATCCCTGGGTTTCCATACGACGGGGGGTACGGAGGTGCATATGCTGCACCACCCGCGGGCCCACCTTGGTATCCACCGGGTCCCCCTTGGTACCCGCCAGGATAACCCTGACCAGGCATTGGAGGTGCGGGAATATTCTGTGCGGACATCTGCTGTCCTGGGTACTGCTGCAGACCGGCATATTGTGCTGGAGCACCCTGCATATACCCCGCGCCTTGAACTCCGCCTGGAGGGGGTCCGTAAGGCCCTCTTCCAGCGGTGTTTGCATCGTCTGCGCATCGCAGCCGATTGGCTACCGAACGGACACCTGGAACGGAAGCCGCCGCTCGTTGGGCTGCCGCTCGTTCGGCCTGCGTTCCGACGCTTCCATCCAGCATGGCAACTCCATTCTGGAATCGAATCTGAATGTCGTAGCCGTCAAGCTGTGCTGACGTGAGCACGTCACCGATTTGCTGGGCGATTTCCTGGTTTCTTGTTGCAACACTGTCACCCCCTTGGGTGGGTGCTGCCCCTTCAGAAAACTCGGAATTGACCTGTTGAACCCGGCTTTGTTTTGCTGTGTCAGCAGCATGTCCAGCCTGCGTCACTTTCGCTGGGGCGTCTGATCCACCGCCGCGAAGTCGTTCGGTCAAGCCCTTCTTCTTTTCCGCTACGGTAATCCGGTTATCGACTTTCGATACACCGGAAACCTTTTTGACGAGCTCCGACGCCTTGTCTCGATATTTGGGGTCCAGTACCGAACCGCTCAGAACGGCGGTGCCGTCCTTGTATTCGATGCTGATTTCACCCTGGACCTTGCCCCGCAGAGCGTTTGCAATGTCCTCAGCCACTCGCTGATTGTCTGTTCGCGACGCACGAGTGCTCGTCGAAGATTTTGCATCCTTCGATTTTTCACTCGCCGCGAAGGTCAATCCGGGGGTTGCCGCCAGCAAGCTGAGCGTTAACACCCACTTCCCGTACTTTCGCATGGAACGTTCTCCTTCCAAATCCTCCCTGGCATCTCTGAGGCTGGTGAGCGGAATCGTTCGCAAGGGCGGCACCCGAATGGCATTGTGTGTCGCTGGACTTGATTTCCGAACGCCAGACCGGGGTTCACCCCGGGCTTGGTCTCATCCGTCACTGGCAGGCGAAAAAACTCCGCCCGCGAGGTGCGCTGGCTCCCCGCAGTCTATTCATCGGTTGGGAACACCCGATTGCACAAATTATTCTGATTAATTCGATGGAATCTTTTGTAACGGTTCCAGCTGACGTAACAACGAGAAGCGAGAAACCCGGAAGACATGACATCGACGTTCACGGGTGCATCGGCATTTTTTGCCAAACGACAATCGGTTGGCGATCTGAATCTCGATGCGTTATACTAAAATCCGCAAAAATTGCCGGGTGAACGCCTCACCCGGGTTTTACTCGCTGAAGATCGGAACGAAAGAGGCTTCATTCGCAATGGCAAGCAAGAAACTCCTGGAATTGAGAAAGCAGGCGGAGGCTGTCGAAGCCCGCAGTGGATCAGTCGATGCGCCTAAAAAGACCAAAAAAGCAGCCGGAACCAAGACGAAACGTGTCAAGGAAAAGGTCCAGGCCCGCAAACGTCTGATTTGGGTCGTCTATAATGGAAGCATGAAAGAAGAAGGTCGATTCCCTTACGACCAGCGTGAAGCCGCGGAAGAACGAATCGAACTGCTGCGTCAAAAGTCCAAAAAGCTCTACTTCATTCAACCACTGAAGGAAGTTATCGGCGAAGCCCCCGGAACGGCAAAGCTTGTGACCGCCGAAATTGAAGAAGAGGACGTGAAAGCAACCAAGAAAATCATGTCCGAGGAAGACGACGAAGACGAAGACGAAGAGGAAGAGGAAGAAGAGGACGATGACGACGACGAATGACGTCGATCCGTTAGCCCCCCAAAAAAAACAGCCCCGTCATGACTGACAGGGCTGTTTTTTTGATTCTTGCTTTTTTGATTCTTGCTTTTCACGACATTTTGCAGAATCTGGATTAATACCAGTTCTCATGTCGCTGCACTTACTTCAAGCCAAGCTTATCGCGCATTGCCTTGACCTGATTGCGAAAATGGTTTGCGTGAAACATCCATGTTTGACGCTTTGGCTTGCTGCCAGCAACCGAAGCAAGACGCTCGTATTTCTCTGCCAAGGCAACCTTTACGTCAATTTTTTTTAATTCTGATTTGGACATCAAATTCGACCTTCAAACAAAAACGATTCAACCTTGGAACACCGAGCAGACTTTAAACCATCGCTCCACAACTTAGCGGGCCAATGATTCTAGCGAATTTTCTCCGTGGGAACAGCCAAACACGGAGATTCTTGAACAAGTCGTCAATTTCCGCGACTTTAAGGTTCGAAATTCCTTGTCCAGCCATTCGAAAAAACATGACGAATTCCGGGGCTTACACAGATCCAGGAAGATGCTTCAAATCGGCCTTGTTGAGAATATGACGCGAAAAATGCCGTCGTTTCTTTCAGAGGTAGAGACAGGCATCCGCAAGCCAATGTTATGCGCGACGTAATGAGGCCGTTGAACAACTCCGACTTGGATTACGCCATTCAGCGTAAACGACGAGTTATTGCGTCCAAGCAAGGGTAAAACTCTTGCGAATCTGTATTCAATTGCGAGAATGGTCTGACGGGCCGGATAGATGGATTTCGACGAAGATTTTTTCCATTAACGATCAAATGGTTGCCACACACAGCCGGATTGGAAACTTGAGATTATTCGTCGACAGCGATCGGAGAAAAGTGCGTACATTTTGCTGAATTGCTATGTTCCCAACCCCAAATGAGTTTGGTATGCCGTTTCGATCCTTACTTTTTGTCTGATTTTCTTCATGTTTGCTTCCATTGCAGGCCAGCAGACTGCGGAGCGGGCAGACGCGAACACACATGAAACGTCAACGGCAGCCAAACCCGTAGGCGATCTATGTGATATTTTCGGCACGATCATCAAGGTCGCCACGGCCGTATAGATAAAAAAACATTAAAGATGTTTTGGTGGCGCGAATGCATACCGGGTGACTTACAGTGTACGAGGCGTAAATTGAATCGCGATGGGATCGAAGGGCGTCGTCGATGCCTTCAAACTCGATGGTATCGTCAAGTTCATCGGTGTTTTTCTTTAGCAGACGGAACGAAAATCAAAGTTTCGATTCAAATAGGGAGTGAGGACTTTGGATGGGATCATTGATTTCTGTGCCGCGTTGAGATATAGACAGAAGTGTGCGCATAGAGGCTAACAGTTGCACTAGTGCGAAAGGGATTGGCACAAAATATGCAGAGTCTCAGCGAAATATCGGCGGCTAACGGTTTTTTCCTACTTTGCGAGCCTAATTGAATTGACGGTTTTGATCCTCAGACAATGAAAATTGGCTTGAGATCACCGGTAATACGAGCACGATGCCCGTGACGTTGTATGTATTTTGATTGAAAAATTTTGACAGTTTGTACGGAAACATCCTGGGCATAACTTGCTTTAAGGTCAGTTTGATCTGCTTCGACAGTGTGAGACAGTTTACGAATCAGGACTCCAGTCTCGAATGGCGAATCAAATCGCAATTCTGGGCAACGACACGAAAAAACTCACCGACTTTGCAGTTATAGACGGGTACGTTTAACTGGCAAGTCGGTTTTTGAAAAAATGCCTTACCTGTTTTTGAAAGTGATTTCGATGAACTTCGGTCTTCGATTCAACCGATTCGCTCATGTGGCGTTTCTCTTTGCGTTGACCGTTTTGATTTACGGAAATTGCCACGGTCTCGCTTTCGCTGGCGGAGTCGTCATTCAAACCCCAATTGGAATCCAAGGCGATCAGTTTCGAATCATTTTTGTCACGGGAGGGACAATCCAGGCAACGTCCCCTGACATCAATACATACAACGATTTCGCCAATAGTCAGGCAGCAGGCGCAACGTACAATGGAGCTGTGGTCCATTGGTCAGCAATCGTCTCAACGGATGCGAAGGATGCCAGAGACAATATCGGGATGACAAACAATCCGATCTATATGGCCAACGGAACCGAAGTAGCAACATCGGCCAGAGCGGTGCCAGGTGGATTGTGGTGGGGCGAACCTCTTCTTGCCAATCCGGTCCAAGACTTGAATGGCAATACATACTCAGGAGGTATCTGGACTGGCACGTGCGGTATCGGTACTGAATACGTTACAACAGCCCTGCCTGATGGCTCTAAGTCGAAAGTGCTTGTTCCTTGGGGCGCAGGAAACACTACGAATGTTACCGTCGGGGGCATCAACCACTCCAATCAAGTTGAAGTGGGTAACATCGGCGGCAGTGGTTACACATGGGTCTCTACCGGCAAGGTGACGTTAAATACTACTCCACTTCACATTTATGCTATTTCAGACGTGCTACATGTTGTTCCAGAACCATCTTCATTCCTGATCTCAGGATTGGGGATCTGCATGGTTGGTCTTGCCAAGAAATTCCGCAAGCGAAACGGGATTGCACCAACCAAGCGATAACTCCAGTGCAAGATCGATGAGATTTTCGATTCGTTGGTGATTTACAGATTTCAATCACAAAAGTGGTCCGCTTGAGCAGATCACTTTTGTGTTGGCATTTCATGCTTGTTGCGGGTTTGTTATGAACCATCGACGCCAACGGGCTCGATGCCACGTTTTTTTGAGGTTGCGTTCGGTTCTTCATCGGTAACCGATGATTTTTTTACGCAGTAATGAAGACGACGGTAGGGCAATTATTGACTGTGCCCGGTGCGTGGAAAAAATAAAAAGTTAGTTTCATTTCAGACTGTAGACATGAGAGCGCAATTGGCAACTTGATTTTTCGGAAAAGTTTCACTTTTTTTGAGAGGGATTTCAATGATCTTAGGGCTTCGATTTAACCGTTTGTTTCGAGTCGCGATCTTGACGGCGGTCGTTGCGATCGTTCATGGGTCATGGCAGGGCTCTGCTTCTGCCAATCCAATCGCAATTACTACCCCGACTGGTCTCCAAGGTGGTGATCAATTCCGTTTCATTTTTGTTACGCCAACCTCAGTCACAACCAATGCGACGTCAACAGACATCAACGTCTACAATAATCTCGTAAATACCTATGCTAGCGGATTTTCCTATAACGGAATGACACTTACCGCAAACGCCATCGTATCGGTGTATGGCGGAGTTAATGCCATTACGAACGTCGGCGTGGACAACGTGGCCGTATATAGTGTCAGCTCGAAGGTTGCGTCGTCGGACGACAACTCTACTGGTTTGTTTTCCGCCAACACGCTTAACAGTCAACCCGTTCAGGATCTTAGCGGCGCTTCCTATACGACGGGATACGTCTGGACAGGCTCAAGCGGCATCGGAACCGAGTACTATACTATTGTCGATGGTATTGGCAACGTTTACTGGGGTTTAGGTGGTCCGAGTAGCAATGGCGTTATTGATGGCGGTGTTGACTATACTGATCACGTTGAAGTGGGCAACTTGGCGTCCACAACTGGCTACGCTTGGTTATCCTACGGCTACGGAACCGGCCTACAGCCGAAAACCGAATCATTTCAAGTCTATGGTCTTTCGCAAGTCTTCACCGTCGTTCCTGAACCATCTTCGTTCCTGATTTCAGGATTGGGAATTCTCATGGTTGGATTGGTCCAGAGAAGCCGCAAACGAAATTGAATTTCGCCGATCAAAATAAGACCACTGCGGCGTCAATGAGACGTTACTCAGTCGGCGAGTGGCATCCAGAATTCAGTCACAGAAGTGAGTCGTTTCGACGGTATGCTTCTGTGGTTTTTTTTGAGTTTACGCAGCGGATGTCTGAGTTGGTGCTTTGAAGTTACCGTCGTCACTGACATCTTCAAATCGGACACTCATTCGTTTGGAGATCCCTGATTCCTCCATCGTTACTCCGTACAATACATCCGCAACCGTCATAGACCGTTTGTGGTGCGTGATCATGATGAACTGAGTCGTTTGCTGAAATGCTTTGACAACCGCTGTGAATCGTTCCACATTTGCTTCGTCGAGCGCGGCGTCAACTTCGTCAAGAATGCAAAACGGGCTGGGCTTGCTCTTGAAAATCGCCATGATCAGGGCAATCGCTGTCATGGTTTTTTCTCCGCCGCTGAGTAACGAGATGCTTCGAAGTTCTTTTCCTGGCGGACGGGCTGCAATATCAATTCCGCAGTCAAGTACGTCATCGGGATCTTCCAGGATGATGTCACCTTCGCCGCCGCCAAAGACCTGCCGAAAGAGTTCCTGAAAATTCTTTCGGATTGTTTCAAAAGTTTCGGAAAACAGTCGACGGCTTTCCGAGTTGATCTTGCGGATAATGTCTTCCAGGGTTTGCCAGGCTTCAACCAGATCCTGAAGCTGAGCGGATAATTGCGTGAATCGATTTTCCAGCATGTCCAGATCGCGAAGACTGTCAGTGTTGACTGCACCCATCAGTTTCAGTTGTTTTCGTAATCGATTCACACGCGATTCAATCTCGGGACGGATATCTTCAAATCGTAACTCTGTCAGTTCCGAATCGGAATCCGACTGTTCTTCGGCCGGATTCCGGCTGAGATCGGCATGCCCGTCAACATCCTGCTGCGGCGTTTCCGATTTTGAAGCTATCGATTCTGCCTTGCCGCCGCCTCGTACATTCATATCCGTGCCTGGCGAATGCGTGCCGCTTCGCTCTTCCAGGAACAACGTGAACGACGAGACTCCTGAATCGACGACGTCGGTCAATTTAAGTTGAAACTCTTCTTCAAGTCGTTCACTGAGATTGGATAATCCATGATTCATGTCGCGAACACGGATTTCATCGACGTGATGACGATCGGCGACTTCTCGGCGTTCCTTACGAATTCCAAGTTCTTGTTCGACAATTTGGCTGCGTTCCGTCCTGAGCTCAAGCTTTTCCCGTTCGAGCAACAACGCATCGGTTTGAATTTGTTCCGCGGTCAGGATGAGTTCATCCCGCATTGCTCGCGTGTTCAGAATCTGCAAGAGAATTTGTGATTTTTTATGAATCGACGTCACAAAACGACGTTCGGCCTCTTCATGCTGAGCGATTCGGGATTGCAGTTCGTCACCCAGGCGGACAAACTGCGTTTTCATGTTTTCCAGCCGTTCGCGCTGTTTGACGAGATCAAGTTGGTCATCGGCTCGTTGTTGCTCGATCTCGCGATGAAGGCGTTCGCAGGCAAGCAACTCTTCACTTGCCTCTTCAAGATGCGCGGCTAACTGATTGAGTACTCGCTCGGTCACAGACGCCTGCTGTTCAGCGTTCGATAAATCAATTTCTTGATGACTCAGATTCTGGTCACACGTCAGAAGTTGTTGAGAATGCAGTTCTCGTTCGCCATTAAGACGTTCTACGGTTTGATCCATCGCGGAAAGCTCAGCCTTCAGGTCGGCGAGTCGTTGATTGGCATAATCGAGTTCTGCCGCAGCCGCTTCCAATTCCGTGTCAGCTCCTGTGAGGGACTGATACATCGTCTGCAAGGCTAACTCTGCTGAAGCAATATCGCGATCGAGCAAAGACAAGTCGTTTTTCAAGCGTCGCAATTCGCTCTTCCGTGACAGAAGCGATGTTTCACTTCTAATCGTTCCGACGAAAAGCGTCCCGTTAGATTCCAGCAGTTCACCCTGCAGTGTTACGAACCGAAGACCAGCCCCGCGTCCCATCGCAAGCCCTACGGCGACGTCCATCGATTGAACGATCCACGTGTCGGCCAGGATGGATGTTGCCAGTCCAGTGATACCTCGATCTGACGCGACAAGTTCATCAGCTCGCATCACGACACCCGGCTCTTTCGACAGGTCGGCGAGTGATGCGGGATCGAGTTGAAGGTGAATAAAACGATTGTCTTGCTTAATCGGCGAAACCGATTCGCCAACGGAACGGTCTGGAATCGCAACGAATCCCACTCGACTGGTCAGTTGGACTGTTCCCTGATTCAGATAATCCAGCAGCGCCTGATATTCCTTCAGGACGATCAATTGCGCTCGCGACCCCAGTGCGACCTCGAGCAATGCAGCGCGTTCGAGATCAACATCCAGCAAATCAGCGACACAACCGACGATCGAATTCCAGGGTGCATAAGGCGACGTTCGGGCTCGACTCAGGATATCTTTGACACCGATGCCGACACCTTCCTGACGCAATTCCAGGTCTTCGAGCAGGCTTTTACGGGCCTGCGCAGCACTTCGTCGCTCGCGCATTTCCGCAAGTGCCTGCTTAGCACTTTCCTGAACGCCCACCAGCTCTGTTCGATGCGCCTGCGTCGCTCGAAGGCTTTGAACAGCGGCAACCTGAATTTGTGTTGCCTCTTTAGCTCGATGTAAAGCTCGCGCTCGCTCAAGTTCCCGTTCCGCGAGAGTTCCCTCCAGGGAATTTCGTTTTGAGATAATCCGTTGCCGTTCGGACTGCAAACTCTGGATAGTTGTTCTTAGCGTCGCAGCCGCATTCGCGGTATCGGAGGATGCTTTGGTCAGTTCGAGCCGTTGCACACGATCACGTTCGATCTGATCTCGTTGCTGAATAAGTTCGTTGGCTGCAATCTGTAGTCGTTCATCGTGTGCTGTCACACGTTGAAGATTTGTTGCGTAGTCCACTTCAGATTCAGCGATGCGCTGCTGATCGAGTTCGATCTCCAGTATTGTTTCTTGAACTCGACGAGCGAGCGTTAACTTTTGCTTTTGTAAGCGATTGAGTTCCGATTCAAGCTCGTGCAGTCGAGCCGATTGGAATTGAATTGTTGCCTCATGCCCCGCAATGGCTTCGCGTCCGCCAGAGTTTCTACGCTCGACTTCACGAATCTGATCGTCTAGTTTAGCCAACTCGGCATCGAAGGCGGCTTCTCTCGCTTCGAGTCCCTTTTGTCTCTCGTTTAAAACGTCCAATCGGCCGGTTGATTCGATCAGATGTTTTTCCAGCTCAGAAATTTCCCGCGTCAAATGTCGATAATCGTCCGCCGCCAGTCCGAGCCACCACTTCTTAAGGGCCGTCGAAATATCATGATACTTGGCTGCTTTTGCCGCCTGGCTGCGGGTTGAATTCAACTGAGCTTCGACTTCGTCAACGATATCCGTTAATCGTTCCAGATTCTGGCCGACTCGTTCAAGCTTCCTTTGAGCTTCGACTTTTCTCGCTTTAAAACGGCTGATCCCGGCCGCTTCTTCGAAGACGGCACGCCGACTCGCCGAATTTCCTTGCAGAATCTGATCGACTCGCCCCTGTTCGATGATACTGTAAGCCGCAGATCCTGCACCCGTTCCCAGAAACAGATCCTTGATGTCTTTCAGGCGAGCAGGGGCTCGATTGAGTAGATATTCGGCATCGCCGTTACGCCAGATCCGGCGGCCGATCTGGATTTCCGGCATATCCAGCGGCAATTGTCCTTGTGAATTATCAAAGGTTAGCGTCGCTTCAGCGAATGCGCTCGCCTTCCGGCTGGACGAGCCATTGAAAATGACGTCCGTCATTTCTTTGCCGCGCAAACTTTTTGCCGACTGATCGCCCAGGATCCATTTCATCGCGTCGACGACGTTGCTCTTTCCGCTCCCGTTCGGCCCGACAACGCAGTTGATACCTGTCGAGAAATCGAATCGAGTTCGGTCGGCGAAACTCTTGAAGCCGAACAGTTCGAGTGATTTGAGCATTTTTAGTGTCGCGTTATGGAATGAGGCATTCCTGTAGGTCAATCGTCGCGACCAGTCCTGTTTGACTTCTTGGAGCTAACGGGCTGGTTCAATCATTTTTTTCCGCCGAGCCAAGACCACGAACTTTTAGACTTCTCTCCTTTTTTGCTGCTTTTCTTTGTTGCCGGTTTCGAATCGTTCTCTGTATCCGGTTCGTTTTGCGGCGATTCGATAGGAATATTGGCCATTGTGGCTTCGGATGGATCGCTCTTTTGATCGCGCTCAGACTCTTCTTTGCGGCGAGCGGCTTCTTCGGGATCGTCGATCTCAGGGAAGCTGCCTGGCGCGGCGCGGTCGCGACCGATCTTAACCGCTCGCTTACTACCGGGTGTAGCGCTACTGACAGGTCGGTAATAAACCCGACCGGCTGCCGGAAGTTTGTCTACGGCAAGCGCCGTCGGTAAGTTCTTTTGTTTTGATGCGTCGGCGAGTAGCTGTAAAACATCTGGGTAAGTCGCACCGAGTTCATTTGCGGCGCGAATTACGTCTGCAACCCGCAACGAGACTTCTTTTCGCTGATCATGCTTGCCAACTTCGAATCGAGCCAGCGAAACGCTCGTCCCGCCTGGTTGTGCGGTGACCATGATGTTTTTTCCAGCCGAAACATACATGGGAGCGAGAAATTCTTGATCGGCTCCGAAGATGACAATCTCGGGTCGCGTTCTTAATGTCACATGAACCAGCGGTGGACCACTGGAATGGACAACATGAATTTTGTATTCGTTATCCTGGTTCTCGGCGTTCTCACGAATACCAAGCCGTTCACCTCGAATAAATCGATCATTCCGGTCGAGAGTCCAGAGCGCACGAAATGCACCGTATCGAGTTTCATCGTGAGGATCGTCCATTAGTTCGCGTAACGCCAGATGCACTTCTGCATCATCGAGAGTCGACATCGCAGCGAGAGCGAAGACGCGGAACGCACGTTCTTTTCGAGCGGATTCAACCAGCGCGGGGAGGCCGGATGAATCGCCCAGGTAGGCCAATGATACCGCCGAATGAAAGCGACATTCCAAGGTTGGTGCGACGATCCCTTTCTTGAGAATCGGAATCGCTTCGTTTCCAATGGCTTCCAGTTGGAGGGCGCTGGAGTGTGATGTTTCCGGAATCAACAGGTCATGCTGCAGCCGCGTCATTCGCACGCGTAACTGCACAGGCTCTTCGCGAAAAGCGAGGTGCCGAATCACCTGTACATAACGTGGAAGATTATCTTTGTATCGAGGATGAACCGTTACCACGAGACGTTGATCTGTTTTGGCTGTGGCAAGGGGCTTCTTGATCCCGTGTTCGTCGAAGTGGTGGAATCGTCGGCCAATCGCTTTTTCAATTCGCTGTGCGTTTCGGACGCTGCGGAAATCATTTTTCAGAAATAGAGAGAGTTCTCGCTCTTTCTTGACACCGGCACCGCTCAACACACGACCCCGTCTCAGTAATGCGGGCTCGGTCGTAGTTGCAGCGGCGAGCCCCGCAGTCAGAACAGGACCACGCGCGATCGCGTATTCCCAGCCTTTTTTCAAATCGCCATTCACGACGGCTTTATCCGAGAGTCGAACTTCCATCAGTTCACCCCCGACCAGGCTGGTCGCGTTGGCACTTTCCGGGATACGCACTTCGACGTCGAGTCGGTCACCCTTCTTTATCCAAGGATGCAAATAGGCGGTCACGATCACAAGGGCCGTGTTGGGTGATTCCAAAATTGCATTCGGATTTCGAAAACCAGCTTTTTTCAAATCTTCCATCAACAGTGACCGGTAGTGCGACGGCGACGGATCGCCTCCCGTTCCGGCCAAACCTCTAACCAGCCCGACTCCTTCCAGTACAACGGGTTCAAGACCGGCGAAAAGAGTATGATCGCCAATTAAATTTGTCTCGATTTTCGTTTGATATTTCTTGTCGTTGTCATCTTCATCATCCTCGTCGGTCTCTGGCGTCGGAGTGCGCCCCCAGGCAGCAACGGGTAACGATGCGGCTAGTGCCGCGGACTGCAGCCAGAGTCGCCGAGAAAAGCCAGAAGATTCTGATTCGTTCATGGAATGTAATTCCTTTCGCATAGATCAACCGACCGAAGTCAGTCGATCTGGACCAAGGCCCTGAGAATAGACTGGCTCCGCCAATTCCTTCCCAGTTGAATTATTTTTTTCGGGACCGAACGGATTGTTGAAATGGGTGGTTGTATTTTGAAATTGCGTAGAAAGCCGACGTGCAGCCGAAAGCGAACACGGAAGTGCGTCGAGTTTGAAATGTGATTGGGTAGTGGCGCGGAGAGTATGCAGAGTTGGTCATTCGGTCAAGGTGAGTCTGATCTGTACCGAAGTAGCGACCTCCGCTGAAAGTTTCTTAACGACTAAAATGCCTGATATACACGTTACCAATAAGACTCGGGTATGGAAATTCCCGATTCCGACTTTCGAGAATCGAGGAACGCAAAACTGCCCTCGATTTCTGGAAAATTTGTCGGCTTTTCGCAGAAAAAATCGAGGAAACAGTGTGTATTCGGGCCAATAAGGGCAATTCCGGTTTCGACCGACATCGCTGACATGCGCGTTCGACAAGCGGGCGGCCTCAAACGTAAAATCAGGTTGTTCCGATGCGTCGTTTCAGAAACAGAAAAGTACACTGCTGAAAAAAACGCAGAAATCGTTAACGAACATTGAGATCGGTGAAGCGGAGGCGGAAAGATGAAGCAGATTCTTAACTGGCGAAGAGACACATTTGTTCTGGCATCGCCGGGAATAATTGTTGCGATCTGCGGCCTGAGCATCAGCTTGGTTTCAGTGGTTCATGCTGCCGATCCCATAGTCTCTTTCAATCGGGACGTGCGGCCGATCCTCTCTGATAAGTGTTTTCATTGTCACGGGCCTGCCGCCCAGACGCGAAAAGCGGAATTGCGATTGGATACGGCGGACGGCGTCTTTCAAGGGAAAACACAGGTCGTCATTCCTGGTAAACCCGATGAAAGTTCCTTGATCAAGCGGATCTATTCGGCGCACGAGTCCGAAGTCATGCCACCTCAAGATTCGAATAAAACTCTCACGGCCGCGCAGAAAGAGACCTTAAAACGATGGGTAGAGCAAGGTGCGAAGTACCAGAAGCATTGGGCGTTTGAGCCGATCAGCAAGGCAGCAGCTCCTCAAATCGCAGGGGTCACTCATCCCATCGATCAGTTTCTAAATTCGCGATTACAACAACTCGGATTACTGGCCCAGCCAGAAGCGAATCGCGAGACGTTGATCCGACGTGTTGCGTTTACACTGACCGGCCTGCCACCGACGATCAAGGAAATTGACGAGTATCTGGCCGATCAGGCCGCTGGTGCCTACGAACGGATGATCGATCGATATCTCGCCTCTCCTCGCTATGGAGAAGAGATGGCCAAACATTGGCTGGACGTGGCACGGTATGCCGACACACATGGACTGCATCTGGATAACGAGCGTCAAATGTGGGCGTATCGCGACTGGGTTATCCGAGCCTTCAACGATAACCTGCCGTTTGACCAGTTCACCGTCTGGCAAGTGGCTGGCGACCTGCTGCCAAATCCGACACGTGACCAGCTTGTTGCCACGGGCTTCAACCGTTGTAACGTGACCACCAGTGAAGGTGGTTCGATTCCCGAAGAGTTCGTTTATCGATATGCGGTTGAGCGAACGACGGCCGTCGCTCAGGCATGGCTTGGTCTGACTGCCGGTTGTGCGGTCTGTCACGATCACAAGTATGACCCGTTGACGACGAAAGAGTTTTATTCGTTGTATGCGTTCTTTAATAACGCGGCTGATCCTGCGATGGATGGCAATACAAATATCACCGCACCCTTCTTAAAACTGCATGAGCCGAAGCAGATGGCCGCTGCGGGTGGGGCATCGAAGGTCGAACGCGATGCTCGTGAATGGCTTGAGAACATCAGTACGGATGCCGCTTATTTCAACCCGGCTGAATCCAAATCGCCGGTAGCTCGAAAACCAATTCGCGACATACTTGTCGATGACGCATACCCAATCGGAGCGACTTCAAAAAGTTCGTCACGTAATCCGATCGATTGGATGACCGACCCAGCGTTTAAAGCGGCGTCTGGTCGACGTTCGATTCGGCAAGCGTTTGCATCATCGTACAACGACGAAGTCGAATTTAAACTGAGACCAGTCGTCATCCCGCACGACGCGCCGTTCGAAGTCAACGTACGAGTCGACGCGATCGATATTCCCACGTCAGTTGCCTTTGGGGCAACGAATGGAAAGACAGTCACTTGGAGAAAGACAGATCAAGGACTTGTCCGTGATGGCACCAATCCATGGGTCATCGTGCCGGGCCAATGGAATAAGCTGACAGTCTCTGCAGCAGACGTTGGCCTGAATCCCGGCCAACGATTGAACGGAATCAAGCTCAGTCAGACCGGCGGTATCGCTTACTGGGACGCAGTCATTTTGTCGGGCCAATCCGATCCGGCCACGGACCCACTTGAATCACTGACCGCCTGGCGGAAAAGTCTCGGGACAACGATCCCACCAGAGCTTCCAGGTGAGTTGAACGGGCTGATTCAGGGTGGACCAGAAAAGGTTTTGTCAGCCGATGAAACGGTTAAGTTACGGCGGTTCTATCTTGGTGTCATCGCTCGGCCTGTAAACGACGAAATTGCGTCGGCCCGTATTGCATGGGAGACGTCTCGGATCGCACGCATCATTGCCGAAGAGACGGCTCCAGGAACATTCATTTTCAAAGATACCGATAAACCTCGCGAGTCATTCATCATGGTCCGAGGGCAATATGACAAAAAAGGTGACCCGGTTGAACCGGCTGTTCCCGCAGTTCTTCCTGCAATTGCAAAGAGTGCTCCAGACGCCAGGCTGAACCGACTGGATCTCGCCAAATGGCTGGTCACTTCCGAGAATCCGCTAACCGCTCGCGTGACAGTCAATCGCCTCTGGCAACAGATCTTTGGGACAGGGTTAGTCAAAACAAGTTTTGATTTTGGTACACAGGGAGAAAACCCCAGCCATCCGGAACTGCTCGATTGGCTGGCAAATCAGTATCGCGAAACTGGCTGGGATACCAAAAACTTCCTCAAGCTTCTGCTGACGTCAGAAGCCTTCCGCCGTCAGGGAAGATTAATGCCCGATGTCAAACTTGTTGACCCGCACAACCGGCTCTATGCGCGCGGCCCTCGAATTCGACTTGATGCCGAACAGGTCCGTGACAATGCACTGTTCACTTCGGGGTTAATCGATCTCACAATGGGTGGACGTGGCGTAAAGTCATATCAACCAGCCAATATCTGGGAACCCGTTGGTTACTCCGATAGCAACACTCGGTTCTACATGCAGGATCACGGCTCGTCACTCTATCGGCGAAGTGTCTATGCGTTTCTGAAACGGACGGCGCCACCCCCATTCATGTCCAACTTCGACGGTCCGAATCGTGAACAGGTCTGCACGGTTCGCGAACGAAGTAATACTCCGCTACAGGCCCTGCAGTTAATGAATGACGTGCAACACTTCGAGGCCGCCCGCGCTTTGGCCGAACGAGTTCTGGCTGATGGTGGCAAAACTACGGACGAGAGACTGTCATATCTGTACCGCTCGGTCTTGTCTCGCGTGCCGACAGCAGACGAGACTTCACTTCTCACGGCGTCTCTGGAAAAGCAGGCCTCGCTATTCACGGCCGACCCTGATGCCGCGAAAAAGGTGGTGAATGTTGGTGAGTCCAAGCCGAAAAACGTCGCAGCGGATATTGAAACAGCTGCCTGGACCATGCTGGCCAATTTGGTTCTTAACACCGATGAAACTTTGAACCGGAACTAAACATGAATCCAATCTTCGATCACCAGTTGGCTTTGAATCGACGCCAATTTTTTGGTTCAACGGGGATTCGCCTGGGTGGCGTCGCCCTGGGGATGAATGCAGCCTCGTCGCTATTAGCTCCAGAAGCTGCCGATCCAGCGCGGATGCATCCTCCATTGCCGGGGTTCCCGAACTTTGCTCCTAAAGCAATGAATGTAATTTACCTGCACATGAATGGTGGCCCCGCGCAGGTCGATCTCTGGGACCATAAACCAGAGCTGGCGGAATATTATGACAAAGACTTACCTGACTCGATTCGCCTGGGACAGCGAATCACAACGATGACGAGCGGGCAGACCCGGCTGCCGGTCGCTCCATCGATGTTCAAATTCAGCCAGCATGGTAAATGCGGGACGTGGGTCAGCGAGCTACTGCCGCATACGGCCAAGTGCGTTGATGATATTGCGGTCGTCAAGACGGTCCATACAAATGCGATCAATCACGATCCAGCGTGTACGTTTGTCATGACGGGAAGCGAAGTCCCTGGTAAGCCGAGCCTTGGCTCGTGGCTTTCATACGGACTCGGAAGTGTCAGCAATGATCTGCCGGGTTTTGTCGTACTGACACCAACATGGAAGTCTGGCGCTGCTGCTCAAGCTTTGTTCACACGAATGTGGTCGAGCGGCTTCCTTTCCAGCAAGTATACAGGAGTCGCACTCAGGCATGTCGGCGATCCAGTTCTTTACGTTCAGAACCCGCCCGGTGTCAGCTCACAAAACCGCCGCGCAATGCTGGATACGCTAAGCGAACTTAATCGTCGTACGCTTGAGCAATTGGGCGACCCGGAAACGTTGACTCGTATGGCCCAGTACGAGATGGCGTTTCGCATGCAGACAAGTGTGCCTGATTTGACGGATCTCAAACAAGAGACTGCGGCGACACTGGAAATGTATGGACCCGATGTCACCAAGCCAGGTACGTTCGCGGCCAGTGCGTTACTGGCTCGGCGACTTGTTGAACGCGGTGTTCGTGTTGTCCAGCTTCTGCATCGTGGCTGGGATCAGCATGGAAACTTGCCTCGCGATTTGCGTTCTCAGTGCGAAGACACTGACCAGCCGATCGGCGCATTACTCACCGATCTGAAACAACGAGGAATGCTTGATAAAACACTTGTCGTCTGGGGTGGTGAATTCGGAAGAACGATCTATTCTCAAGGGACACTGACAAAAGACAATTACGGTCGCGATCATCACCCACGCAATTTCTGTATGTGGTTGGCGGGTGGCGGTATCAAGGGTGGACAGGTCTACGGTGAGACTGACGACTTCAGTTACAACGTGGTCAGGAATCCCGTCCACATCAATGACCTGAACGCAACGTTGCTGCATTGCCTGGGGATCGACCACGAGAAATTCACCGTGAAATTCCAGGGACTCGATCAGCGGCTGACCGGGGTCGAACGTCCGAAAATCATCAACGATTTACTGGCGTGATATGATTAGGCTGAGATCCATCAAATTTAGTCCAATCTATTGAGAGTCCTGAATCATGGGAACAGCTTGTTTGAGTCGTCCAGTGGCTTCTGAATTGTCCCAGAAGTTCGAGCCGATACTAACTCGACCCGTAAACCAAAGTACGGCAATGATCTTGCATGCCATTGTGATTTTCGGACTGACAAGCATTACGTCATTTGGCCAGGACAAACCTGCCGTCGATGCTTCTATCGACCCGGACAATTTGGCACTGACTTCCGGCGATCACGTTCGTCACATCATCGTCGGCGAACGAAAACGGGCTTACATCGTCCATGTCCCTGAGGGGTACGATGCAAAAAAACCGACCCCAGTCGTTTTCGCACTGCACGGAGCCGGTATGAATGGATCGATGATGGTCTGGTTTACGGGTTTGAATAAAACATCCGATGCCAAGGGGTTTATCGTTGTTTACCCGAGCGGTACAGGGCCTGGTTCGTTCCTCACCTGGAACGCCGGTGGTTTGATTGGACGGTTCAAAGACGAGCGTGTCGACGATGTCGACTTCATCAGACTGCTTCTCGATGAACTCACGACGCTGGTCAATGTCGATCAAAAACGAGTTTACGCATGTGGCATGAGCAACGGTGGCATGATGAGCTACCGATTGGCGGTCGAGTTATCAGACCGCATCGCCGCCATTGCGCCCGTTGGCGGAACGATGGCAACTGATATCGGGGAACCGAAACGAGCTGTACCCGTCATGCATTTTCACGGGACAAAAGATGAGATCGTTCCTTACGGTCCGCCAATCGGGCCGGCTCCGTCGTTTGCGAGTCTGAAAGGGGTTGAAGACTCGGTACTGACCTGGGTGAAGTCGAATGGATGTGACGAGAACGCACTGTCCGATACGCTGTCGAAAGACGGCGATAAAATGAAGGTGACGCGACGAACGTACAGTGGCAGCAAGGATGGAGCAGACGTGGTCTTAGTTGCCATTGAAGGTGGTGGACATACCTGGCCCGGACGGCAACTTCCGATCAGTTTTCTCGGTAGATCCGCAAGAAATATCTCTGCGAACGAACTGATCTGGGAGTTCTTTCAAAAGTATTCGCTCAAGTAATACGAAAAAACGCCATCCGGTTCGGCATCGTCAAAAGATCGAAAACTAGCCAAATCCGCGATTATCGCTTTCCAGCATGTCTCGCAACCGGTCGCCATAACTCAAACTTCGGCTCTGTTATTCGTGCCACGGCAAATCCTGGAATTCGATCGTCGCACTCCCTGGCTCTATGATTGGCGACAATTCGGTCACGACCTTGCAAGTACTTGGAGACCGAAGCAGCAAGCGTCCGAGCCAGCCCAAGCGAGTGTTCCTCACATTGAGCCATTCGAGAGACTGCAGTTTATTCACGATTGCTTGTAATGTCCGCCGCTTGATGCCAGTACCGCTCACGTCAAGCCACCGCAAAACCTCGAAATCAGCAATAAGTAGCAGGCTTTCGTTGGAGGCCCGACTTCCAGAGATATCGAGTCCCGCCAGATAGGCCAGTTTCTGGTCTGACAGGAATTTAAGGAACGTGTCACCATCAGTCATGTTGCGTAAATAAATGTGCCGCAGTCGATCGGCAAGATACGAAAAACCCTCGCCCCACGATTTTTCGATCCATTCGAGTCGCTCGATCTCAACGCGTCCACCACGCCGCAGAACTTCCGCGATCACTTCTTCCTGTCGAATGTACTGCTCCACCTGAGCAGCGATCCATGCACGGCGACTTCCTCGATACTGGTAGTATTCCACTGCCTGGTCATACGCCTCTTTGAGACGCATAAACTCCGCCGGATCACCTCCACGGTCAGGATGAGCGACTTTTGCCTTGTCGCGATAGGCAACCTTGATGTCCTCAAGTTCGTACGGGGGCAGTAACCCGAGGATCGTCATGTATGAAGGATGGTCGACTTCGAGTTCCTGATTTGCAGTGCCTGACATTCGTGAATCTCTTTGTTAAGGGATCTCTGACGTTCGTTGTAAACAGGGAGCCCTACTTGATGCTTGGGCGTGAGGTTCATATCGGCGTCGTTAAGTATTTCCACGCGACTTCATGAACCTTGTCGGACGGCAATGCTAATGAAGTTGACTCAAACGTCGTTAATCGCGTTTGATCGAGGCGAACTTCCGTAATCACTCAATAACCTGCCGAAGTTGTCGTCGTAGGCAAGGTGATGGCAGGAAGGTTAAGTCGTCGACGACATTCGTCGAGCATGTCTTTGGTTCGGCTGGCACCGCAGCGGCTGACCCCCAGGTTGCGCACCGCCAATAGACCGTCCAGGTCCCGGACCCCGCCGGCGGCTTTCACTTGAACGTGTGGTGCCGAGTTCGCTCGCATCAGTCTCAAGTCGTCGTGAGTCGCTCCTCCGGTTCCATAACCGGTCGAGGTTTTGACCCAGTCAGCATTGACTTCCGAGCAAATTTGGCAGAGTCGGATTTTGTGTTCGTCTTTCAGATAACAGTTTTCAAAGATCACTTTCACCTTTTGTCCGGCGGCATGAGCCACATCAATGACCGCCTTGATATCGGCACGGACGTAGTCCCAGTTTCCGCTCAGGACCTGGCTGATGTTGACGACCATATCGAGTTCTTCGCAGCCGTCAGCAATCGCGCGTTCGGCTTCCGCTCGCTTAATCGCTGTCGTGTGACCACCATGAGGAAACCCGATCGTTGTACTTGCCTTCACCGTACTCCCCTTCAAGAGGTCGGCACATCGTTTGAGTGCGTACGGCAAAATGC
The DNA here is from genome assembly GCA_037142165.1 of Schlesneria sp. Classification (GTDB taxonomy): domain Bacteria; phylum Planctomycetota; class Planctomycetia; order Planctomycetales; family Planctomycetaceae; genus Schlesneria. The sequence goes on from JBAXBD010000002.1 coordinate 21,675, forward strand.
AGACGCTGGCCACGTCGTAAGCCAGGGCGAGGCGGCAGCCCACTTCAAGGTCCGACTCGGTGAGCGTCGGATTGAGCAGAGAATGATCGATCATCTTGGCCATGTCGGAGTACGTATAACTCATGATCTGGTTCCTGAGAGTGCAACAGGCAAATAGTGGAAAGCAAGGATAAACAAAAGCTCTTGGATAGCACTTCGAGTTGCAAGTTTAGGAACTCTGCGACCCAAACTCGGCATTCTTTGTTCCTCAAAGTTACCGTCGAAGCGGCCAGTAGTGAAGTCGGAAGCGTGTAGCGAGAGTTGGTGAGTTCTTTGAAATCAGGCTGGCTACTGCAAATTGCAGAATCTAGAATACGTAGTGGTTGATGTGTGTAGCTGAATAGCGGCTTGAGACGAAAGATTTCTCACGATGCTGACCATGCTTGGCAGTCCGCGACGTTGTTGTGATGGAATCACTCGCCGCGAAACGTTGAAGGCGGGAGCCTTGTCCGCTCTGGGCGGGTTTGGGTTGCCACAGATGCTGGCAGCGGAACAAGCTGGTTCGGTCCACGGGGCCAAGGCAAAAAATGTCATCTTCGTGTTCCTGCTAGGTGGAGCGGCGACGCAAGACATGTATGACATGAAGCCGGAAGCACCTCCGGAAGTTCGTGGCGAATTCAAATCGATCCCGACTTCCGTCCCCGGCATTGATGTCTGCGAACACCTGCCTCAGTTTGCTCAATACGCTCACCAGTTCGCCTTTATTCGTTCGCTCAATCACAAGGCGGGTTGCCATAACTGCCTGCCGTGTTACACGGGTTACGATCTGACTCCACCCGACCAGCACCCGCGAGACACCGATCCGCCCAGTATCGGCTCGGTTCTTCAATTCATGAGCGATCCCAAGGTCGATTTGCCGCAGTACGTTTACATGCCAAACTGGCTGGGCTGGGGCCAGGCATTTCGTCGAGCTGGCCCCTACGGAGGTTTTCTCGGCAAACGTTACGACGCTCTCACGACCGAATGTCAGCCATATTACGACAAGGATTCGTTCGTTCCCTCAGCGGGCAACCCTCAGATTGTTCAAGGTGCTCCGCTGTTGCCGAGTACTTCTCTTCAGGATGGTATGACAGTCGATCGATTGAATTCCCGGCGTTCGCTGCTTCAACAGATTGACGATGAGCGTCGGCGGGCCGAATTGCGGCTCCCCGTTTCATCCTTTCAGCGAAACCAACAGCAGGCGTTTGATATCCTGACATCATCCAAGATGCGGCGTGCCTTTGATCTGTCACAGGAAGACCCGAAAGTCGTCGAGCGATATGGTAAGACCCTGTTTGGCAATTCAACATTGATTGCACGTCGGCTGATCGAAGCAGGAGTCCGATTCGTTAACGTCACCTGGGATTTGTTCTGGGGACCGGTCAATGTTGATTACGACGCCTGGGACACACATGTGCAGAATTTCAAGATTCTCAAGCAGAACAAGCTGCCGGGCTTTGATCAGACGATGTCGGCGTTAATGGGCGACCTTGAATCTCGCGGTCTGCTGGAAGAGACTTTGATCGTCGTCACGAGCGAAATGGGCCGCACTCCACGCGTGAACGGAAACTCAGGCCGCGATCATTGGACAAACTGCTACGGTTCGCTGCTAGCCGGAGCGGGAATCAAAGGCGGGACTGTTTACGGATCATCCGATTCACAAGCGGCATACGTCAAAGAGAAACCAGTCCATCCCGCCGATCTGGTCGCGACGGTCTATCGCTGCCTGGGGATTGATCCGGAACTTCGCATCCCTGATCACACCAATCGCCCTGTCGAGATCTCCCAGGGTGGTGTCCCGATCGCGGAAGTGATGTCGTAACGATGTAATTCGGATCCAGGTCATTTGCCGGTTTGGTATTGGGAAATTTGTCGAATTAACGCGATAAAAGGCCGCAGAGTGGCGACCGAGATTCGACGTTAATGCCTGCCAATCCATCTCAGTGTTCCCGTTCCATTGACTCTTGGGAATCGGCAAATTGGAGACGGGTTGGCAGGCGAGACGACGGCAGAACCGAAGATTCTTGAATAGTAGGTCCGTCCCCACTGTGTGAGGTTATCAGCCGGAACCAACCTGGCCGATTTTGAACATCTGATTGAACAAACGCAATTCGTTGGAACACTTTCTGCGGCACACGCAGAAGCCCATGTCACCATAAAGTTGTGGCGGGTGTTGTTAGAACTTTTGACGATCGATCGATTAGAATCTCCCGAGTTCATTCAACCTCAAACGCGGTGGCGACCTGATGAGATCTTTTCGCATCGATGCATCGATTCTCGCTGGAATTCTGTTCTGCATCGCAGCTTCGATTTCTATTGCGAACAATGCGCGGGGACAGGAAAATGCCGCATCCAATTCGAAAACACCAACGTATGAAGCCGATATCGCACCTTTGCTGAAATCCAGGTGCTGGCAATGCCATGGGGCGAACACTCAAAAAGGGGAATTGGCTCTGCATACTCCGGCGATGATTCGGAAGGGGAGTGAATCAGGCGCAGTGATCGTCGCGGGAAATTCGAGCGAAAGCCGATTGTTTGAACTCGTCAAACACGGAGAAATGCCCCCTGATCGACGAGGGACTCTGACCAATGCGGAAGTCGAACTCATCCGACGGTGGATCGACAGTGGCGCGTCTTACGGCTCGGAACCAACCGACAATCAAAACGGCGTGACGCAACACGATGTCATCCCGATTCTGCTGCTGCGGTGTACGGTCTGTCATGGCCGGCATAAGCAGGACGGAGGACTCGATCTTCGTAATCGTCAAGCCATGCTGCGCGGCGGAAAGTCCGGCCCTGCCATTGTTCCAGGCAAGCCCGACGACAGCTTAATGGTCAAGCGGATTCATGCTGAAGAAATGCCGCCGCATCCACGCTTGACGGAAGTCTCTGTCAAGCCGATGGACCCGGAAGAGACCAAGACACTCGTCCGCTGGATCGAACGGGGTGCTCCACTTGCGGTCGAAGAAATCGATCTGGCAGGAACGGAAGACGATCCGCTCGTTCGTCCTCAGGACAAAGACTTCTGGTCGTTCCGTCCTCCGCAATCACCTAAGATACCGTTCGTCACAAATTCGTTTCGACTGCAGACGCCGATTGATTCATTTATCGCCAAGAAACTGGATGAAAACAATCTTTCATTTTCTTCGGCGGCCGATCGATTGTCGCTCTTGCGTCGTGTCACTTTCGATTTGACCGGACTTCCGCCCGATCCATTGGATGCCGAGGCCTTTGTGGAAGTCCGTTCGCCGGACGCATTCGAGCGGGTTGTCGATCGGCTGCTTGCTTCGCCGCGATACGGCGAACGCTGGGGCAGCCATTGGCTCGATGTGGCGGGATATTCCGAAACCGAAGGACGACGAGAACAGCATTTGCCCCGACCTTTCGCCTGGCGGTATCGAGACTACGTCATCCGGTCGCTGAATTCTGACAAACCGTATCACCGATTCCTGCAGGAACAAATTGCGGGTGATGAACTGGCCGATTACGAACACGCTCGGACGATTACTCAAGAAATAGAAGACAACCTGGTTGCCACGGCGTTTTTGCGGCTGGCACCCGATCCGACATGGGCCAACCTGACGGGTTTCGTTCCTGATCGATTAGAGGTGACAGCCGATTCAATCGATGTCCTCGGTTCTGGCGTGATGGGCCTCACATTCAAATGTGCTCGCTGCCACACGCACAAATTCGACCCGATTCCTCAACGTGATTACTACCGACTGGTCGCCTTGTTCAAAGGTGCGTACGATGAGCATGACTGGCTGAAGCCGCAAATCATCGGCTACGGCGGTGCAATGAGTTCCGGGATTGGCGAGCGATTTCTCCCATACGTTACGACGGCAGAACGTCGGCGATGGGAAGAACATCAATCCGCGATTCAGAAACAGATTGATTCCATGGCGGCTGAACCCAAAACACCCGAGACCGAAAAACGGGTCAGAGAATTGGAGTCACAACGTCAGCCCGAGCCGCAGATCATGGCACTATGGGATCGTGGTGAACCGTCGCCGACGTACATGTACCGTCGAGGCAACCATGCGACCCCCGGTTCGTTCGTCTCACCCGGCGTTCCGGCACTACTGAAGAATTCTTCGGCATCGGTGGAAATCGTTCCCCCCTGGCCTGGAGCCAAGTCGACGGGACGGAGACTGGCTTTGGCACGCTGGCTGACTCAACCCGACCATCCGCTGACCGCTCGAGTCATGATCAACCGAGTCTGGAAGCATCACTTCGGCCACGGAATCGTAAAGAGCCTTGGCAACTTCGGCAAAACCGGCGAAAGACCGACACATCCGGGGTTACTGGACTACCTCGCGACCGACTTCATTCGTCGAGACTGGTCCATGAAATCCATGCATCGTCAACTGGTGCTTTCCACGACCTACCAGCAGTCATCCCAAATCGGCGAACAAACCTTGGAATACGATTCTGGCAATCGGCTTTTATCGCGAATGCCTCTTCGACGTCTGGATGCTGAAGAATTACGCGATTCCATTCTGGTGGTTGCTGGCGAATTAATCGACGCCGGTGGCGGGCCATCGGAACCGGTTCAAGTCAGGCCAGATGGCCTTGTGCTGACAGGCCGCAGACGAAGCATTTACGTTCAACAATTACGTAAACATCCACCGTCACTGCTTGAAAGTTTTGATCTGCCTGCAATGAATCCAAACTGTCTGGAACGTTCGGATTCACTCGTCGCGACGCAGGCGTTGCATTTGTGGAACGATGCGGCGGTCCGTCAACTCGCTGGTCGGCTTGCCGAACGTGTCCTGATGCAGGCTGGCGACGAAGAGCCGCAGCAAATCGAGCGTATCTATTGGATTGCACTCAGTCGACCACCCTCGGCTGACGAGCTTTCAACCTGTGTTGAGACGCTGCAACAATTGAAGCTTGCCTGGATAACACAATCAACGACTGCTGACGAAACCGCTCAGAAAGAATCGACAAGACGTGCCTTGGCCACTTTGTGTCACACGATTTTGAATTCGGCGGATTTTCTTTATGTCGATTGAGAAAAGACAAAGAGTCAAGGGAACACTCATCTTCGCTAATCTGCACTAATAAGACGAAGATATGTAAGAAGAAGATCAGACGAAAACGAAGAATATTCAGATCAATCAAGTCGAGATGATCGGGGCGCCGCAATGCAGATTAATGAGGGATTTTTAGATCGTGCCGATACTTCTGCAGCGATAAACACTGCTCCTCAACGTATCGGCGATTTCCCTATTTTCAACCCGTCATGCGAAACGAATCAACCGGGTGTACCGGGCGACGCACATGGGCCGGCTGCGCCGGTGGGGCGTAGAGATTTTTTCTCCCGAGTGCGGACGGGGATCTATGGGGCGGCTTTGTTACAGCTTCTTGGTGAGGATATGCGGGGTGAGGATGTGCGGGAGGCTTCTAGTCTGGCACCTCGTCGTCCGGTTCGGCCTGCTTCGGCGAAAGCGGTCATTCATCTATTTATGAATGGCGGGCCGAGCCAGATGGATTTGTTCGATCCAAAACCGGAACTCGACAAACATCGTGGTGAAGCGTACTTCGACAAGATTGCGGGCGAAGTTGAAAACGTGAAGGACGCGGGTGCACTGATGCGCAGCCCGTTCAAGTTTGCTCGGCACGGTGAGTGTGGAATGTGGGTGTCGGATGCGATGCCACACCTCGCGGGTCAGGTTGATGACATTTCGCTGATCAGGTCGCTCTATACCACCAACATTACGCATGAGCCGGCGTTGTATCTGATCCAGACCAACCGCATGGTTTCTGGTTATCCGACGATGGGCTCGTGGATCACTTATGGTTTAGGAAGCGAATCACAAAACCTGCCTGCGTACGTTGTGTTGGACGATCCACTCGGGTTGCCGATCAATGGGGTCGAGAACTGGCATTCGGGCTTTTTGCCACCGATTTATCAGGGGACTCGATTTCGGTCGACCGGTTCACCCGTGTTAAATTTGCGACCGGAAACGAATGATCCTCCTGAAATCGCGAGCATGCAGCGGGGGCTGCTGAATCGGCTGGATATGATGCATAAGACCCGTCATCGATACCAGCCGAATCTAGACGCCAGAATCGCGACCTATGAATTAGCAGCGAGAATGCAGTTGTCCGCACATGAGGCTCTCGATCTTTCGCAAGAGACCGAGCAGACTCAGAAGATGTATGGCATCGGGCAAGGAGTTACCGATTCTTATGGTCGGCGTTGCCTGATCGCCCGACGATTGATTGAACGAGGCGTTCGCTTTGTGCAGCTCTTTATCAATGCTCAGATCTGGGACAACCACACGGGTCTGGCGACAGACATGAAAGCGGCTTGCGATCGAACAGATCTACCAATTGCGGGTTTATTGCAAGACCTGAAGCAACTAGGCCTGCTGGACGAGACGCTCGTCATCTGGGGTGGTGAATTTGGACGACTGCCGATCGCTCAGCTTTCGGCAGACAAGGACGAGAAGAAGTCGGGTCGCGATCACAACAAGAACGCCGCCTGCTGCTGGTTCGCAGGTGGCGGAGTCAAACAAGGCATGACTTACGGTGCGACGGATGAACTCGGTTTCGCTGCCGTGGAAAACCGAGTCAGCGTCCCCGACTGGCACGCCACGATCCTGCATCTACTAGGCCTGAACCACGACGAGTTATACGTGGATCAGCATGGCTTGCAAGAGAAGTTGACAGGAGTTCAACCTGCGAAAGTAATTTGGGAATTGTTGAGGAAAGCCTGAGACTGCATAGCCAGAGGGAAGAGCGTAAACTCCTCGTCACACCACTGCATGAGCGTACTCGGTCAAGAATTGCTCATTGAGAATTGTTTATTGTCGCTTGAGCCATTCGTCCAACATGTGTTGAACATCTGCAAGCTGAAGGTCAGGTTTCGCGCTCAATGTTGTATCTGGACCTAAATAAGAAATGACGGTTCGATTCGGTGACTTCGTCTCATAGGTCACAACGATATTTTCCTGGAAAGTACCATCAATCGTATCATAGGTCCGAGGCCCTTTCACCCAGGGCAATCGCATCTAAAGCCTCCACACTTTAGCAATGGGTCTTTTCGAAT
>JBAXBD010000003.1:0-28697 GCA_037142165.1 Schlesneria sp.
GAATGGAGCAACGCCGACAATTTCGATGTCTCATCGAGTTGCTGACGGAGATCGGAAGAGGATTCGAGCAAACGTTCGATCTCACCACGTTCGTCGGGGGAAACTTCCCCATCGAAGTAGGCCGAGATCAGTTCTTCGGGAACCGAGTGGTTCATAATAGTGGCTTCTTCCTGCTGCCAACTCTGGCAGACTGCAAACATCTTCTCAAGGAACATCATCTAAATGACTTCAGATCTCAGCAACACCGATAATTTTTCACGCAGTTCCAACCTGGCTCGATGAATACGACTGCGAACCGTTCCTAGCGGAACTTTGACAATGTCCGCGATTTCTTCGTAACTCATTCCATCAATTTCTTTTAGCACGAGCACTGTGCGAAATTCTTCACAGAGTTCGGATAAGGACTGCTGAATAAGACGCTGCCGATCGCTCACATCCATGGCATACGACGGCTCGCTTGTCGGATTTCCATCGGAGGGTTCGAGCCCGGTTGCATCTCGTCGAGCTTCAAGTGAAACCGACATTCGTCGCGACTTTCGTTTGGTGCTGACGGCCGTATTGTAGGCGATTCGGAACAGCCACGAATAAAACTGAGACTGCCCGCGAAAACTGCCCAGTTTTTCGAAGGCGTTCACAAACGCATCCTGCGCAGCATCTTGCGCATCCTCGGCCGACCCGAGCAGATGCAGCAAAGAATGAAAAAGTCGATTCTGATACCGCTCGACAAGCAGCCCGAAGGCTTCTCGACGCCCAGCTAGACAATGGTCAATCAGCGTTTGGTCGGATGTTTGGTTCACGATCAATCGAACTTAAGACGTGAGTTCGGGCGAAAAAGTTCCCCCAGCAAAGGATGTAAGACTTCATTTTTCCGAAGTGTCCGATCAAAGTCGATCGAAATCGACAAGATCCCAGTCGGATGTTTCATGAAATGTGCGCGACGCATGTCTAATCTGAAATGGTCTGGACGATATTTCCTGTTTCGCATAGGTTCCCGTCCCGTCGTTCATGGTTTGAACAAATCCTGTCCAAAAAAGGAGTTTTGGATGCGTCGCTTTAGCTTTGTTTTCGTGTTGTCGAGTTGTGTGGCGAGTTTCGTTGGCTGCGGCCAATCGAACGGGCCAGCCGCTGCCACTTCCCGCGGCGGAATGGCTGTCGTCGATCTCGACAAGGTCGCGGCCGAAACAGGCCGCGATCGACAACTGGCTCAATCCCTGGAATTGGCTCAAAACTCGCTGAACCAATCTTATCTCAAGACGGTCGAAAGCGCCAAAGAGCAATTAAACGCCAAGAAAAAAGCCAACGGTTCATCGCCGACCGAAGAAGAACAGAAAGAGTTCTCACAGATGGAACGTTCGGCGGTGACTCAGTTGGGTCAAATTCAAAAAAAGGCATTGGCTGAATTCGAACAGTATAAGCAGAATCAAATTGCCAAATTCCGAGCTGAACTCAAGCCAATCACCCAGGAAATTGCTGCGAAGCGTGGCCTCAGCATCGTGATTCCTAAGAACGAAGGCTTGCTGCTGTCGGTTGATCCCGGAGTCGATATCACCGACGAAGTGGTCAAGGTTCTGCGCGAAAAGCACCCGATCGCTCCGATTCCACAAGCTGCCGCCGCCGCTCCTCAACAACAACAGCCGGCGCCAGCCCAGCCCGAATCGATTTCGACACGAGCAAGCCGAAGAGCTGCTGCGGCAAAAACTGCCGGTGGATCCAAACCAAACTCGGAATTCGAAGAAGAAGAATCAGCCCGATAATTGTTTTGTAACGTCTGAAAGTTATGGTGCCACTGCTTGACCGCCTTCGGTCAAGCAGTGAACTTTCATTACCAGACGGCGAAAACACTGCTTCTCCGAGGACCTCCGAAGAAGTGGCACAAACTCTGTTGGCATTTTCAGAAGATTCTGAACTCAACCCACCAGCCCGGGATGCCTTTCGCATCACGGGCTGTTTCTTATCTTTGAAACGATCTTGACGAAAACTTGCAATATTCCGATTGCAACACACGGGGAGCTTGGGGTTTTTCACGTGTCCTTCAAACCATCGAGATTGGACTTTTGTCAAACCTGAGTCACAGACGATAACGACAGCCGAGTCTACAGTTTACCTGATCATTTTTGGGCTGCTGATTTCATGGCGACGCGTCCCACGCATCAAACAAACGAGGCGATGCGATACTGTCGATACTGGCTGATTGCTATATGGGCGCTGTTTAGCGCGCCATGGTGCGAACTCGCCCAGTCGTACGACTTGCCACCTGCAGATAATGGGAGCATTCTCCCCGCGCCGGCCGTGTCCGTACCACCGGTAAACGCGGTTCGCGGGCCATGCGACCCCGATTACTGGATCGTCAGTACACGTTGCGCGAAAGACGAGGTTGAAGCGGGCCAGGCATACGATTATCAAGTCTTCCGCTTCGATGGCCCGAATCCAGGTCGAGGGAGTTCCCTCAACGAGCTACTCTCCTCGCTTCAGCCGGGTGTTCCAGTCTGTTTTATGGCTCATGGAAGCTTCGTGACCTGGGATTCGATGCTAAACGATTCTGCTTTCACTTATCGCTGGTTGCGACAGGCAGCCCCCTGCCAACCGATCCACATTATTTTCTACACCTGGGCCAGTGACGATGTGGATTGCTGTATCCCCCATCTTCGGGTCAATAAACTTGGGCGTCGTGCGTCACTGAATGGTTTTTACCTTGCAGATCTGGTGACCAAAGTGAGTGCTGATCATCCTGTCTGTCTGATCGGACATAGCCACGGAACTCGAATGGTGGCGTCCGCTCTGCATACAATGGCCGGCGGCGAGGTTGATGGACGCGTGCTGGCACATGGGCCTCAACCACCTCGCCGGATTCGAGTCGTATTTGCAGCCGCCGCGATTGATCACGATTGGCTGAATCCTGACCGACGGTACGGTCTCGCGTTGTGTCAGGCTGAAGCGGTCATCAATTTGCGAAACCACACCGACTTGCCACTTTTGCTTTACCCCTTGCGTCGACCGATTTCTGGAAAGGCACTGGCCATCTCAGGGCTGACCCGACGCGATCGCTCAAAGCTTGGGGATGGGAACCAGAAAATCATCGATTATAGCGTGACCGATTTGGTGGGCTTCGGGCACATCTGGGAATATTATTACAAACAACCTCAAATTGCTGATGCCATTCGGCACTACGTTTATTTCGACGAGCCAACGCAGCCGGTTCAATACTCACGTTGAATTTTGCACAATTCCAGTCAAACTTCAGCGAGTCGCATCAGGTCCTGCTTTGTTGTCCGCTCATTCGTGAAAATTCGCGTGATTCGACCGCGAGCCAGCGTCGCGATCCGGTCCGCATGAGCAAGCACGAGTTCCGGTTCGGTTGAGGCCAGGATGACCGCTGCTCCCTGTCGCTTTTGCTCCGCGACCAGTTCCATGATTTCGGCCTTGGCGTGTACATCCATGCCGCGAGTCGGTTCTTCGAGCAGAAGGACGCGAATGGGACCGAGCAACCATTTCGCCAGAACGACCTTCTGCTGATTACCTCCGGAAAGTGATCCGGCTCGCAAGGCTGGGTTTGGTGGGCGACATCCGACGGTTTCCAGCATCGGCTGGCAGACTAGATGCTCGCGTCGTCGAACAAGCCAGTTACCCAGATTCTTACGCAAGTGCGCCAAAGTCATGTTATGTGCGATCGATGCACGCCGCGCAAGTGTCTGAGCGCGATCTGCGGCAACCAGCACGATGCCGTTTTGAACGGATGCAGTAACGTCGCCAGTTCGCAACCGCTTGCCATCCAGCCAGACTTGGCCATTTTCGACGGTCGTTGACCCAGCCAATGCGTGGACCAGATCCTGATGACCGGCTCCCACGAAACCATAAAGCCCAAGACACTCTCCCGGCTTGACGTCGAGCGTGATGTCGTCGAAACATCCCGCTTTTTTCAATCCTCGAATATCCAGTCGGGGACGACCAACAGTCGCTGGCGGAAGCATTGTCTCAATGCACTCTTCCGTCGTTGAATCACCTGTTTCACCCACCATTTGTCGAATGATGGTCGTCCGGTCGAGTTCAGCCGTGGGTCGAGTCTCGAGCTTTCTTCCGTCTTTAAGTATCGTCACTCGGTCACAGATTGCCAGAACGTCTTCCAAAAAATGGCTGATAAACACAATCGCAACGCCTCTCGACGTCAAATGCTCAATCAACTCAAACAGGCGCTTTGCCTCGGGCAAACTCAAGGCACTGGTCGGCTCATCTAAGATCAGCACGCGAGCGCCGCTATGCAATCCCCGAGCGATCTCGACCATTTGCCGAATTACTAAAGGAAAATCTCTTAACCGACTTCGAACATCAATGTGAATGTTCAACTCGGCCAGCGATGCGGTCGCCTGTCGATTCATTTCTTTCCAGTCGACCTGACCCCAGGCGTTCACCGGTTGCCGTCCCAAAAACAGGTTTTCGGCGACGGAAAGTTGTTCGATGCCCGAAAGTTCCTGGTAGACCATCGCGATGCCATGCAACAGAGATTCACGAGGCGAGCCAAGGTGAACCAGCTTTTGATCCAGCCGAATCTCACCCGAATAGTCCGGAACAACACCCGCAAGCACTTTCATCAGCGTGCTTTTTCCCGCTCCATTACAACCGACCAGCCCGTGAACCTCACCGGGGTGAAGAGTGAAGTCGACACCGCTGAGAGCGACAACTCCACCGAATCGAACGCCGATATTGCGACAGTCTAATAATGGAACGGGTGCGGCAACCGACATGCGGATGAGCTCTTTCGGAAAAGAAAATTCTCGTGTGTTTGTTGACTGACGGCTGGCATTTCGGAAAGCCGCAACACGTTGAATAGTGTAGCAGTGATTCTGTTCCGTTTGTTACTCTAGGCATCAGTAAAAAAGTTCTTGACGGATCATTGAAAGGATGACTGGCAATGCCAGATCTATTTGCTGGAGTCGACCTGGGCGGGACATCGATCAAGTGTGTCCTGGGGGACGAGCAGGGAAACATTTTATTCCGTCATTCGATTCCGACAGAATCTCATTCAGGACCTGAGCGGGTTCTGCAACGAATTGGTCAGGCAATACAGGAACTGACCAAAGAAGCGGGACAGAAGCCCGTCGGGTTGGGGATGGGTGTGCCTGGTTTGGTTGACGTTCCCAAGGGGATCACTCGTTTTCTGCCAAACCTGACGACACAATGGATTGATGTCCACGCAGCAGAAATCCTGTCAGCACACGTCAACTGCCCAGTTCGTCTCTTGAATGATGTTCGCATGGCGACACTTGGCGAACTGGTATACGGGCGTGGAAAAGATGTCGACAGCATGGTCTTCATCGCGATCGGGACAGGGATCGGCGGAGGGGTCGTGATCGACGGCAAGTTGCGACTGGGACCCGTCGGGGCCGCCGGAGAACTGGGGCACCAGACAATCGACCCACAGGGCCCTCCCTGTGGATGCGGAAATCATGGTTGCCTGGAAACATTGGCCAGCGGAACCGCATTAGCCGCGTCAGGCATTCGGTTGATGCTCATGGGCCTCGCCCCACACTTACACGACATGGTCGGCGGTGATGCAAATCGTGTTACGGCAGAACTGATGGCCGATGCAGCCAAACAGGACGAACCCGTCATGGACGCGATCATGCAGGCAGCCGATTATTTGGCGATCGGCGTCGCCAACGCCATGGTCACCTTACACCCGGATCTGGTCGTCCTGGGTGGTGGTGTCGCGAACATGGGGGACATTCTGTTCAACCGGATTCGCGCACAAGTGAAACAACGAGTACGCATGATTCCACCGGAAAGCGTCCGAATCGAACCGTCCGATCTTGGCAGCAACGCCGGAGTGATGGGCTCCATCGCGCTTGCCTCTCGCAAAGATTAACTTTGTCGAATTATCGTGCCGGATCGTCCTTTTCCGAAGCCTCGCCGACAATAAGATTGGGATGATTGTCTTAAGAACGACCTGCATCAGACCTTGCTTCCAACCAATCATTCATTCGCTATTTTTTGGGCTCATCCCTGACCACCCGAGTCACCGTCCTGTTCGCAGGAAAGGTGACAACTATTCGCAGGTCTGGCAACAAGCCAATAAGTCCATCCTTGCCGAGTTTACCCTTAGTTTTGAACTGTTCCCCGCAAATTTGTTCGAATTGGTCCTGACTCACGATCAGGCTTTTGAGGTTCCGAAGTTCTTTTAATTGTTCGAACCCAATGTAAGAAATCTTTGTAAAGCTCAGGTTGAGTTTTGCGAGATTTTTCAGCCCCGCGAATTGTTTGACACCGTCATCTGTGATTTCCGTAAAGCTGAGATCGAGCGTCGTCAAGTTCTTCAGTTTCTTCAGCTCCAGCAGCCCAACATCGGAGATTTCTGTACGACTGAAATTCAGGTCTTCAAGATTTGTGAGTTCACTGATCGTCACCAGGCTCGCGTCTGTGATGTTGGTTGAATCCAAGTTGAGCATTTTCAGATTCTTGAGTTCCCGGATTTCACTCACCCCTTGATCTGAAATGGGAACCAGACCAAGGTCCAGCGATTGAAGATTCTTGAGTCCTACCAACTCTCTGATACCGACATCCGAAATCGCAACGCCGTAAAGATTGAGCCACTTCAGGCTAGTCAGATCCCTCAGTCCTCGCATCCCCTCGTCGTTCATCTGACAAATTAAGAGATTCAAAGCACGGAGATTCTTAAGCCCACTCAGTTCGGACAGACCGGTTCCAGTAATCTTTGTGCGTCTAAGATCCAGTGACGTCAAATCATGGATTCCGCTCAGTTCTTTGAGGTTCAAATCCGTGACACGCGTGCCTGCAAGATTAAGGTGTTGGAGCTTGGTAAATTTATTCAGACCTGTACCTGAGACCCCTTTACAATCGTCGAAATTCAGTTTCGTCAGTTGTGTCAGGCCACTCAGTTCACTCACGCCACGATCGCTGATTCGATTTCCACACAGATCCAATACAGAAATGTTTGTGAGGCCGCTCAACTCCTTTAAACCGGCATCTTTGATCCCACAACCACAAAGATTGAGGGACTGAAGGCTTTTGAGTTCCCTTATTTCCTCCAGTTCTGAATCAATCATACGGACATCGTAAAGGTTGAGATCGGTGAGCGATTTGAGTCCGCGAATTCCTTTCAAACTGCCACTCTTTATCTCGGCTGATGCGAGGCTGAGTGATGTCAGATGTTCCAGTTCACTGATACCCGTCAGTTCACCGTCATTGATTTTCGCTTCCTGCAAATTAAGCGTTGTGAGGTTTGGCAGACGGCTCATTTCCTTCAGTGCAGCAACGTTCGGTTTGAAATGATGTTTGATATTCAAACTCGTCAGATTCTTGTTTTCGCTTAACCCGTGTAAATCGGGGGGCAAACAAATTCCAAGCATGTCCAGCGTCGTCAGATTCTCGAAAATCTTAAACGACCGAAGTTCGTCTGACGTGACTGTGTGCGGGGAGTTGAAGGAACTATAAGTCCAGTCAAACGAAACGCGGATGACGGGACCATCAGGTCGTGATTCGTCTCTCTCGACTTTGCCCCAATGCGTTGTAATGAACTTGACGAGTTTGTCTTCTTCAGAATTCTCCAGGGCCAACGCTGTGCCGACATTCACGGCAGCAGCAACCAAGACAAACAGAAATCGCATATTCATGGTTCAATCCTTTTAAAACCTGCGAGTTCCGATGTGACCCAATGCAACCAAGTTCATACCTTACGCCCATCGGAGAACGGTGTGCAGTTGAATTTCAAATCAATCAAAAAGCAAAGGCAACAGTTCTGTGGTACAACAACAAACGCATTGATCGATTTCTGAAACCGACGACGCTGTTACCTTGAAGCAAAGAGAAAAGCCCGAGTTCACCGTATTTCGACGGTAAACTAGGGCTTTGGAATGATCAACCTCACGCCAGCAACATTGACTCGCTTTAAAAACTATTTCTTTTCAACAAGCCAGATGTTCCTAAATCGAACGGGATCGCCGTGATCCTGAAGAAAAATCGCGCCTGGCTTTTGGTCGGACCGACCACCCCCAGGTGTTGTTTTCAATTCCAGGTTCTCGTGAATGACGACTCCATTGTGCTTGATCGTCACACGAGCGGGTGCCGTGACTTTTCCGTCGGCGTCGAACTTGGCACAGGTAAAGTCGACGTCGTAGGTCTGCCAGCTTAGTGGTGGAAAGCACATGTTGACTTTCGGCTTGGAATTACTGTAGATCCCGCCACATTCATTGTCCGCTCCTTCAAGACCGAATGAATCCAGGATCTGACATTCATACTGATCGCCAAGATACATACCGCTGTTGCCCCGACCCTGACTGCTTGCATTCGGCATGAAGGGTGTCCGGAATTCAAGGTGCAGGGTGTAATTCTCGAAGACATTCTTGGTACGAGTTCCAACCCCCATGAGTCCTAGATCTTCCAGCTTGCCCGGTTGCCATTGATCGACATTAGTCCCGTTAAACAGAACAATCGCCCCTTCGGGAGGTGACTTTGCTAATGTGGGGGATTCCCGATGAAGGCGTTTTAACTCACCCTTATAATCACCGTGTTTAACGGAGATGACTCCGTTAGCAATCGTGGTTTCGTTTCCATCACCAACGGCTTTTGTGATTCCGTCTTTGGTTTCGAAAACGAATTTCAGTTTTTCTTCTGACTGGTCCCAGCCGGCTCCCGGTAAACCGCCTGGATAGGCCACGACATCGAACTTGCCGTTTCCCCTTGCGATGACTTGAGCACCGATGGTGGTGTCACCGACCTTCCCGATGTACTCACCCTGGATTTGAAAATCAGCCCCTGCTGCTTTCGAATCGAGAAATGCGAGTTTCGGATTTGGTTTTTCCTGACCAATGACGGGAGTTGCGGCGAGCAATCCGAGAACGACAATCGACAATTTCCATGACAGATTCATGTGGCGGACTCCTGAAAAAAGCTTGAAAACAACTGTTTAATGAAACGGGATTGACAATGCAGACACGATCATAATCCGGGTCAATGAAGTCAAATGTGAGGCGGAAATGCAAAAGTGAGGGGACACTTATCTTCGCTAATTTACACAAATAAGAAACTTCAAAAATTACCATTTTCTAAGAGTGCCTAACTCCTTCTCTTACTCTTATTAGTGAAGATTAGCAAAATTAGTGTTCCAAACTCTTCTCATTTCCATTCTTTAACACGAACGTTTCGATACCTGACGAATTGCTGAGTGTAGTCGCCTCCACCATGAACCTGCAGAGCGATGCTGCCTGCGTCGGGATGGCGTTTTTCGGAATCCGTGAACTCCATAAACCGAACCTTGTTGATCCAGGTGGTGACCTTGGGGGGATTGCTCTCGATTTTCGCTCGCAGTTCGTTCCATTCTCCGTGCTTCCAGAACTCGGGCCAATCAGCAGGCTTAATTGGGCACGGAACCAAAGCGTCTTTTGTTTTGATCTTTGTTACGGCATCCAGGAAGTCAAAGTTGCGGTGATGAATGCCGCCCGACAATCCTTCGCCGTAGATCCCGGCCAGATTGCCGTTGTCGTGATAATCGACCATATACTGATACGCCTGGCCTCGTTCGTTGCTTCGCAGGAACAAGCCGCTGTCAGGACCATAATCGTTCTTCATTTCGACGATCACTTCGAAATTGCCGAACTGCCGATCGGTCAGGATGATTCCGCCGTTGCCGGGAATGTCTTGACTGCCAACAATCGCGCCGTCCTCCAGTCTCCAGCGTCCACCGCTGGTATGCATGCTCGCGTTACTATGGCCGGTCTGAGTACTCACATGCCAGCCCTTAAGCGACTTACCATCGAAAATCGTCTCGAATGTGGAATCATCGAATTTTTCGCGAGGAAAGTCTGCTCCGTTAGCAGCAGAGATCATGAGGGAGAACAGGGTCAAAGAGCGAAGCAATCGCATTGGCAAAACTCTTTCAATTTAAGGTTGTTGTACTTGAGCAACGAATAAATAAGGCTGGACGGGCGACGTCAGTCCCCGGATTCTGGAATTCCCTCAGGTTTCATGGAGGGCTCGATGATATCGTGACTTGTCATTGCGTGCCTAGCCTTACGGCCTGAATTGCAGTCGAAGAGTCCGAGAGCGGAACGAACTTCGCGTGGTGCTGAAGAGCGTGCCGGGTGTTCACTTTTGAATACCCACCCCATCTTTGCCCTCGATCAACGTACGAACGGTAATCCTATTCTAAACCCGTCGTCCGACGCGCACTCACCGGTTGTGCCGGGCCATTTTGAAATTTGAACACCCGTCCCCAGAACGTGAATCATGCGAGCTGCGCAAGTGCCCCACCCAATTCGCGAATCAGATCACCCGCGTCCTCCAAACCAACTGATAGTCGCACCAGTCCATCGCCGATTCCGCACGCGGCACGTGCAGACGCGGTCATGAATTTGTGTGAGGTACCGGCGGGATACGAGACCGTCGTTCGAGCGTCGGCCAATGTTGGCGAGAACGGAATGACATGTGCCAGACTTCGAAACAGTACGTCAACAGCCGGCCGGCCACCCGTCAGGTCGAATGCCAGCATCCCTCCACACCCGTTTGGCAATAATTGGTTCGCTCGTTCGAAATGCGGGTGGTCCTCCAAGCCTGGATAGAAGACACGCGAAACTTGCGGATTGGATTTCAGAAAGCCTGCGACCTTTAACGCCGTTTGCGAAACACGTTGCATTCTGAGTGGTAACGTCCTGAGGCCGCGCGAGGCGAGCCAGCTTTCAAACGGATTGGCATTCACTCCATATAAGCTGGACATCGCCCGAATTCTGCGGATGAGATTTGTCGGGCCAACGACAATTCCTGCCATCACATCTCCGTGACCGTTCAAGTATTTCGAAACGCTATGCCAGACCAGCGTCGCCCCATGATCGATCGGACGCAGTAGACACGGTGTCGCAAAGGTACTGTCAACAAGCAGTGGAATCCCCTTTAGCACTTCAACAATCGCGGGAAGATCGGCGACTTCCAGTAGCGGATTCGAAATCGATTCGACGATACAAAGTCGAGTTTCGGGTGTGATCGCGGCCCTCAATGCCTGAATATCATCGATATCGAAATACGTGATTTGCAGCCCGAACGACGATGCGAGATGATCAAGCAATTGGCCCGTTCGACCGTAAAGGACTCGGGCTGCGATGATATGATCGTCGGACTTCACCATCGCCATGAGCACCGCTGTCAACGCTCCCATTCCCGACGCCGTGACGACTCCGGTCTCGGCATGTTCCAGCGCGGCGACGTCGTTGACGAAGGCTTCATGATTAGGGTTTCCGTCACGCGTGTAGAGGTAACCTTTTTCTCGGCCCCCAGCGACGGAATCCAGTTGCTCAAGCGACTCGATGTCGAACGCTGTCGTCATGTAAACAGGAGGTGCGCTTGATCGGGTTGTAAACTCGGGAACCCAGCCCGCTCGGGCGGAGACCGTCGAGAAATCGAGTTCCGTTGAGTTCGATGATTCCGTCGTCATTCGATATCCGATTACAAAAATGTTGTCGTGCCAAGCTACCCTATCGTGAGTAGTGAGAAATCAGTTTCTTCCGCCAATCCGCAAAAATCTTTTGCTTGAGATCGTCGTCACCGGGTAGTCGAAGATTGCTGTTGTAAATCTCGCTTCGATCAACCAGCGGCATTGGCAACTCCTCACTGGCGAGATCGATCAAGGCCTTTAACGTCGCCCAGTCGGTCTGATTGAATCGCGAATCGTGTACCAATCCGCTCAACAATTCGTTTGTATCCGGTCTTCTGGCGACTCCAACGATCCCGAGGAAATCTTGAGGCCCATGATTCGATTGGTCGGACTTTCGTTCTATAGCCAGCGCCTGGGATTCGTAAAACCAATCGACGATTGTTTGCTGATTCTGTGTTCCGTAAAGTCGCCAGAGCATTCCAATCAGTACTGACTGTTCCCTGCCCCCTAGGATTCCCGACAAAGGAAACCGACCGAGAGCCCCAACGATGATCTGGCGGGCTGCTGCGGGATCGGTATCGTTCATCAGTTCTGCCGCTGCGGCGGCCCAGTAGGGCGTGGCTCCCAGCAACGGAGTCTTTCGCTGAATTTCTTCACACGCCAGAAGGGTGGGAACGTCTTCGACCCGCAACAGCATGCGGGTACGTCGAAGAACAAAATGCGACATCCAGGAATGAAGTGTGTCCCCGGCACTCCCCATGGTATCTAACCGAAGATCAGGGTCGGCGCAAAATTGTTCTCGTTTGAGCAACTTTACGATTTGATCGTGACCGACGTCTTTCAATGAGGCAATGCACGCCTCGTTGGTCAGATACTTTTCGATATCCCCAAAACTGCGGCAACGTAAAAAGACTTGGGTCCAGGCGCGTTCACCGACGGGTAAGGCATTGAGATCATCAATGACCCGTTGAATATCACGCTGATATCGGGGCTGCAAAGGTGTTTGATTACGCGTCGCACGTTGAAGCCTGATCAGAAACCAACCCGCACACGTATTTCGATCCTTGCGAGCGTTCCAATATTCTGCGAAGCCTGTCGGATGATGCTTCAATGCCGGTCCCAGATATGCTGCGACCATGGACTGAGCCACCTCGCCAACCGATTGAGGATCGCCAGTTGTTTTTCCCACGTTCCCCCGCATGCCGGAGCTGTTCAGCGAAAACGGGACGTGCTTAAACGCCGTTGACGAGTCGTCAACAAGTGATGCGATGACCGGAAGTTGCAGTGGATCTTCACTCACATAAAGCGCACCAAGCACCAAAACGCGGAACTTCGGATCGGGGTGAGCGATCAACGTTTGCAATACTTCGGAGTGAACTGACCATTCCCGTAAATCTTCCATCAGCCTTGCTTGTTCGGTCATCAGTTCCCTTGACCATCCTTGTCTGGTTGGTCGATTCGAAATGATGTCCTCTGCTGCGAAATACACATAGCGAGTGGCTGCCGCTTGAATGATCTCCTGAAGATCGAGCGCGACTATTCGACTGGCATCCGTGGTTGGGACGTCGTCAGCGACGGACGTGGTGACGAACACGATCATAAAAATCCCGATGATCGATTGCAGTAACATCGTGTTCATAGCCACGTTTCCGCTTTGATCTCAAGATTCTTCAGGAAGCTCGACACCTGCCAGACAGTGGACGGCGCGCCATTCGTCTTCAGTAATCGGCTGGATCGACAATCGCATTCCCCGTTTCATGACAAGCATCTTGCTTGTCGTGTCATCCCCTTGCAACATTTCTCGCGTAACTGGCTGTGAAAACTTTTTGATGAGTTTTACATCGACCATATACCATCGCGGGTTTTCAGGGTCACTCTTGGCGTCGTAGTACTTGCTTTGCGGATCAAAGGCTGTGAAGTCTGGGTATCCGGCTCGAGCGACCTTCATGGTCCCGAAGATTCCCAGTGGTTCTTCGCGGCTGTGGTAGAACAAGACCAGGTCGCCAACCTGCACATCGTCACGCAGAAAGTTACGAGCCTGATAGTTTCGGACACCGTCCCATGGTGCCGTTTTTTTGGGTGACTTATCCAGATGATCAATCGAAAACGCCGATGGTTCTGACTTGAATAACCAGTATCGTAAGGGCGACTTTTCGGCGTTTCTTGATTTCATGGAAGTCGTCATTTTCAGAGCAACAGGATAAGAAGTTTGCGAATTGGCGGAGTGCGCATCGGAGGTCGAACAAAAGATGCGGCATCACTTTTATTGAAGGGTCTTATGGTCTTTTCGATTCATCGGATGACGTTTGCTTGATGGCCCATTCGCGCATCGCACGATTATAGGCGTCCACTTCGGCAACGAATGTGCCAGACACGATGCAGCCTGCAACAACCTGTACGGGGTAGCCAGTCTCCTTATCGGTTGGAAAGAGGCCTACAGGTAGCAGCTTGCCGTAACACAAAATCCGTAGTTTCCCCGCTTTGATATCTTTTTCTGCCGTGGCTGCGCCTTGTTTCCTTGCCGCTTCGACCGCTTCCTTGCTGTCGTTGAGAGAAAATTCTGAGCTGAGGATTGGAGATGCTTCGGGCGTTGCTTCCTTCACGTCCGACCCCATATCCAAATAGGCTCGCAGATGCCCTTCATCTTTCCGTGTCCGAACGAAGAATTTGGCGCGCCTTGCCTGTTTCAGTTCCACATAGGCTGGACAGCGTTTACCGACATCGCCACTAACCGGCCGCTCGAAATACACCGTAATTTTATCGTTGTCGACGAGTTCCTTCCCTTTGAAAACCGTTTCAACGGAAATCACAGCGTTGTGGAGTTCCACGTGATCGTTGATCGCATCGACACGCTTCACGGAGACAACACGACCGTCGAACACCGCCACCGACCGCGCCGCTCGCTCTTCGTCGGTCCAACCAGGCTCATCGGCGAAGGTGACATTGACCATGAGAGCTGCAACGAAAGTGGCCAAAACAGCAGTTCGAGTCATGATCGAAACCTTTGTTTGAAGTTTTCCGGTTTGTTGTCATGTTCGTCTTGGAGCGGAATTACATAGTACGGCAACCG
This sequence comes from Schlesneria sp., assembly GCA_037142165.1. Lineage (GTDB taxonomy): Bacteria > Planctomycetota > Planctomycetia > Planctomycetales > Planctomycetaceae > Schlesneria. Next base: position 14,445 of record JBAXBD010000003.1, read on the forward strand.
AGCGTGAGCAGTACATTCGCCCACAAATGCTGGTCAGCAGTTTGAATCGTCAGGACATGATCCCGCGATGCCACGGCATCATAGAATTGCCATTTGTCGATCGGCGTCAGTTCCAGCTTCGACCCGGATGCGGCAACGATGCGACGATAATCGGCCCAGACGACGGGATCACCTTTTTGAGCGTATGGATCATCGGCAGGGATGCCCATCGTATTAATCGCATCGACGGGAATCGCAGTCAATAATGTCTCCAGCACCTGCGAAACCGTCACGATTCCCGGAGCCAGGTTCAGGCTGACCAGACGGGCGTTCGGTCCCAGCGTCGTCGATGCGGGATAATTCCCATCGGCGATTAATACCTTGGCATGATGTCCAGCGCGAGCCAGGATTTCCGAGATTTCAGGGTGCAACAGTTGGTGCTTGAGCATTCGTTAAGTCTTTATCAGGTTGTTAAATGGAATCTTTTCGACGAAGAATTCACGTGCTGACAATTTCACACATTCATATCAGATTGCAATCAAAGTCCCAGTTCGTGCTTCACGTCGGTGAAACATCTTACTGCCAATTCGAGATCCTGGCGTGAGTGGGCGGCGGAAACCTGCGTCCGGATTCGGGCTTTTCCCATCGGAACGACAGGATAGCTGAAACCGATCACATAGACCCCTTTCGTCAGCATTGCCTCGGCGAATCTGGCAGCCAGAGCGGCATCACCCAGCATCACCGGCGTGATGGGATGCGAACCGGGAGTAATCGTGAATCCACGAGCGGTCATCTCCGTCCGAAAATACGCTGTGTTCTCAGCCAGCTTGTCACGAAGTTCAGTCGACCGCGTCAGCAAGTCCAGTGCCGCAACCGATCCCGCCGCGATTGGGGGTGCGACCGTATTCGAAAACAGATAAGGCCGCGATCGCTGACGTAGATAATCAATGATTTCTTTTCGACCGCTGGTATAGCCACCACTGGCACCTCCCAGTGCTTTACCAAGTGTTCCCGTCAGAATATCAATTCGCCCCATCACACCTTGAAGTTCATGAGTTCCCCTTCCGGTCGGCCCGGTAAAGCCGACCGCATGAGAATCGTCGACCATGACCAACGCCCGATACTTGTCAGCCAACTCGCAAACCGCTGGAAGGTTGGCATACGTGCCGTCCATAGAAAACACGCCGTCAGTGGCGATCAGCTTATACCTGGCTTTGGCCAGGTCCGCCTCGCGAAGCTTAGCTTCAAGGTCAGCCATATCGTTGTTTTTGTATCGATAACGCTGAGCCTTACAAAGTCGAACGCCGTCGATGATGCTTGCATGATTCAGTTCGTCCGAAATCACGGCGTCTTCAGCTCCCAGTAGTGTCTCAAACAGTCCGCCGTTTGCATCGAAGCACGAGCTGTAGAGGATCGTGTCGTCGGTCCCCAGGAACGCCGATAGTCGGTCTTCGAGCTGTTTGTGAATTCCCTGCGTCCCGCAGATAAAACGGACAGAAGCCAGACCATATCCCCATTCGTCGAGAGCTCGATGTGCCGCTGCACGGATTTCGGGATGCTGAGCTAATCCGAGATAGTTGTTGGCACACAGGTTTAAGACCGGAGTGCCCTCGGCCACACATACGAACGTCCCTTGTGCGGTGGAAAGAACCCGCTCGCGCTTAAATGTTCCGGCCGTTCGAATCTCATCAAGTTGATTGGCCAGATGGTGTCGGAAGTCTTCGTTCATGGGAAGGCTCTTTGTTAGCGCACGTGCCGAATACGTATCCTGAACACCAAGGTAGAAGACAGAGAAGTCGCAGTCGAGTCAATCGAGTATCGAGGCATCCAATCACCAATCCGAACTGCCAATATTCTCTTTCGCCGATGGCCTCATCAGAGTTTAGACGTCTACCGGTATCACGAGAGTTCCTGGAAAATCTTTTGCGGCGGCTGAAAGCCGCTGCTACTTATTAAATGATCGCAAGTCGGTTGCTTTTCGCGAGCATTTTCAACAGAGTCTTCTTCAGCGACTGGGGCTCGAAATGAACTGCGATGAAGACTCCTGATTTAAAGGAAGGCGTTCGTGAATCTGAAGGAATATATTCGTAACGTGCCCGATTTTCCAAAACCGGGGATCATGTTCCGCGACATCACGCCGCTTCTCTCGGCACCGGAAGCCTTTCGATTCAGCATCAAACAGTTCGCCGACCGCTTCCGGTCAGCCAAACCAACGGCCATCCTGGCAGCCGAATCTCGCGGCTTTATTTTTGCCGCACCACTGGCGATCGAACTTGGCGCGGCATTTGTTCCCGTCCGGAAACCCGGCAAGTTGCCATATGAAACTCGAAAGTTTCAATACGATCTTGAATACGGCAGTGATACGCTTGAGATGCATGTCGACGCCGTGGAACCGGGCAGTCGAGTACTACTCGTCGACGACCTGCTCGCCACGGGCGGAACAATCGAAGCCTGCCTCAAACTCGCTCAGGAGAGCCAGGCAGAAGTCGTCGGCTGTGCGTTCCTGATCGAACTGACGTTCCTCAATGGACGTGATCGACTGAAAGGCCAGGATGTCTTCAGCCTGTTGAAGTACGACGGCGAAACGTGATCGCCGGAATCGTTGGTGAGTAGTCCCCTTCGATTCCCACCGAAGGTGGCTCGATCGAATAAGGGACGAACATGACAAGCAGATCCTACGTCCGCATATTTTCGTTGTGGTTAGTTTGTGGCGCTACCGCGGTCGCTCAAGAACCACCCAGAACGTTTCAATCGTTCATTCAGAAGCAATATTCGGAACTCCGAAAGGATGACCGACCGCCGGCTTCATTTGAAGAATGGAAACGGCAGCGGGTCATTCTTCGCGAAAATCTGCTGAAGGCGTGGGGCGGGTTTCCAGAAACCCCCTGTGATTTAGAGCCTCGCATACTGGGCGGATTTCAACGTGATGGATATCGCGTTGAAAAGCTTATTTTTCGAACTCGGCCTGGCGTCTGGATGACAGCCAATGCCTATGTACCCGACCAGTCGGGAAAGCATTCCGCGATCCTGCATGTTCATGGGCATTGGGCCGGAGCAAAGCAAGATCCCGTCGTACAGACCCGCTGCATCGGCTGCGCCAAATTGGGATTCTTTGTTTTGTGTGTCGACGCCTTTGGTGCGGGCGAACGAGGCATTGGAAAGCAACTGGGCGAATATCATGGCGAAATGACTGCGGCGACGTTGTTACCTGTGGGACTGCCTTTGTCAGGAATGCAGGTTTACGAAAACATGCGAGCCGTCGACTATTTACGGACTCGGCCCGAAGTCGATCCTGATCGAATCGGGATCACGGGAGCCAGCGGCGGCGGCAACCAGTCGATGTATGCCGGTGCATTCGACGAACGAATCCGGTGCGTCGTTCCAACCTGCTCGGTCGGAACATATCAAGCATATCTCAGCACCGCATGCTGTATGTGCGAAGTCGTGCCAGGAGCACTGAGATTTACCGAGGAAGGTAACGTCCTCGGCCTGGCCGCTGACCGAGGCTTGATGGTGACCAGTGCCACAAAAGACGCATATCAGTTCTCGGTCCCCGAAGCCAGGAAGTCTTTCGCTCGGGTTGAATCAATCGCGAATCTTTTCAAGGCAACCTCGGTCAAACACACCATCATCGAATCGGGTCACGACTACAATCAGCCGATGCGCGAGGCCATGTACGGCTGGATGACAAAACAACTGAAACAGGAAGGTGACGGTTCGCCGATCTCCGATCCGATCATTCAACCGGAAACTCCCGAAACTTTGCGTTGTTTTCCCGGTGATTCGCGACCCGATGACTTCGTGACAATTCCCCGATTCGCAGCAATGGAAGCCAGTCGCCTGGCGGACCTGCGTGTCGTGCCGGCTAATCGAGAAGCGTTTGAAAAACTTCGAACGGAAAAACGGCGTGCCTTGATCGAAGTCCTCGGTGGCGAGCCGAAACCAGCACCAATACATCTGAATGTCGAACCGAAGACCGATCAGACGAGCCAGACGCTGACTTTCGACTCAGAACCCGACGTGAGGCTGTTCGTTCGTCGCGACCTGCCCGAAAAGCCTGGTCGTCTGGCGATCGTGCTGGATCTCGACGGGGGTGCAGATGCCGCTTGGTCGAGTGAACTCGCACGAAGCTTACGCGACGGGGGATGGGCGGTTGTGACGCCGGAACTTCGAACGACCGGGCGGTTTGCTCATCCTGGCGATAAGATCGGACACGCACCCGACCACAATACGGCTGAGTGGTCTTTGTGGATCGGTCGGCCACTTCTCGGGCAATGGGTCTATGACGTTCGCCGTACTCTCGATGCGATTGCTGAACGAGACGGTTCCTTACCACACGATGTCCTTGCCATCGGCCGTGGTTCATCTGGAGTCGTCGCGTTAAGCGCCGCAGCATTGGACGAACGGATTACACGGGTCAAGACGGTCGACTCGCTTTCAAGTTTTAAGACCAATCAACCCTATCGCGGACTGCGACTGGGCCTGATGATACCAGGCATCTTAAGAGATGTCGGTGACATCGCAGACATTGCGTCGCTCGTCGCGCCTCGCCCCGTCACGATCAACGGCGGAATAACAGGAGATGGCAATCCCCTTAATCGCGTGTCGCTTGACAATGCTTTCGCAACAACGAAACGAGCCTTTGAATTGCTCGACGTCGGCAGCCTGCTGGCCGTTGAGTAACACCGCGATCAACCCTGATAACAGGGCATTTCAAAGAGGGGGCCGGGCGTTCAAATTTCATAATTGGCCATAGAGCGACCAGGCCATCAAAAAACCGGGTAATTGGCCAATTTTGAAATTTGAACACCCGATCCCAAAACACAAAGCTATGGCATGCGACATCGCACGCCGTGGCTCGTAACCTGATACGCACCCGTTACGAAACAGACTTGTTCCGTCGTCGTAACAACAATGCAATCCGTTGTTACTTCTTCGCAAATGGGTGAATAAACAAATCCAGATAAAGAACGAGTGCCATCAGGCAAAGCAGGAATGCGAAACCCGCATAGGTTGCCCCGATCATCACTTGTTCACTCGGCCGACGACGAGTCAGTGCCTCCCACAACAGAAAGACCATGTGACCACCGTCGAGCACCGGAATTGGCAGAAAATTGAGGACGGCCAGATTCACACTGAGAAAACCCAGGAACAACAGCATCGCAATCCAGCCTTGCTGAGCAACCTGATACGCAGCGTTTGCGATTCCGAGTGGGCCGTGAAGCTCTTTGTACGACACTCGCCCGGTCACCAGGCTGCGAAGAGTCAGATAGATGTTGAGTGCCGAACTTTTCGTATGAGCGATCGACATCGAACAGGCTTCACCGAGTGACTTCGCCTGTTGGACAAGCTTTTCAGGTTCTAACCTTAGCCCGAGAATTGGCAGCGGCCACTCCGAATCGAGTTTCGGTTCCAATTCGACATCTTTCTGTTTTCCTTCGTCGAGTATCGTCAGAATCACTTTGCGTTGTGGAAGCCGCTGCACCAGCCAGAACGCATAAGCGACATTGTTAATCCGTGCCTCACCTTTCGCATCATCAAAATTGACGGTGATCGTCGATTCCTTGGCATCATCATGATGATCCCCTGGTTCGACGCTGCGCACCAGCGCCAACTTTTTCAACGGCCCAGGCTTGATTCCGACGCTCTCGGCGGAACTTCCCGGTTCCACTGCCAGCACAACCGGCAGGATATGAAACGCGGCTCCGATTGAAGGAATCGAAAGAGGTTCCCCTTCGCGCTCGGGTTGATCCAGCCAACCCGGAATATCGTCCGGGACTAAAGTTAATGTCTTGCTTTCTTGTCCGCCCCCAGGATTCTGCCGGGTGACAACGATATCAATCTCTTTACCCGAACGTTTGGCGAATTCAACAGGCAATTTCAATGGGTCGATCTGAGTACCGATGTCCAGACCATCCAGTTTTGCAAGTTTGTCGCCTTTCTTAAGACCTGCTTTTTCCGCTGGCGATCCGTGTCGAACAGCAGCGATTGGTCCGGAATCCAGTGTCAGTCCAAGAGTTCGGAAGAAATTGTCGGTGATGGTGACGGTTTCTGTCGCGGGTTGTTCCAGCAACTTGCCTGTTTGATCATTCTTTCTCGAAACAGTGATTTCGAGAGAATTTCCGGTGTTGGCAGCCACGGCGCGGTGGAAGTCGACGGCTGTTTTCACGTCGTGTTCGCCGACTTTCGTGATCAGATCACCCGATCGGAATGTTGGCTTCGCACGCTCTGTCGCATGTCCTGGCGAATTATCGTAGACGATCAGACTCTCCATCGGCGTCACACCAATTTGAGGATGTGAACCTGAAGCGTCTGGATCAACTGTGATTTCAAATGGTTTTCCATCAGCGTGCTTGCCTTCGAGTTTTAACGGACCCGAAGAGATCGCAACAGCCAACTGAAGTTCTGGAAATGTGCTGATAGAACTGTTGTTGATCTTTTCGATATGGTCTCCGGCATCCAGTCCTGCAACCCAGGCTGGCATACCAGGACGGACGTCGCCAATCAGCGATGGTGACGTGGGGAAGCCCACTTTAAAGACGATGACGAAGAACAAAAGTGCTGTCAGGACGTTCATCGTGACACCAGCCGATATGATTGCCATCCGCTGGAAGACCGATTTCGCCACATAAGATCGCGGATCTTCCGCGATCTCTTCATTCGTCAACTGACTCGGATCGGCGTCATCCTGACCAAGCATTTTGACGTAGCCACCGAACGGAATCAGTGACAGCGCATACTCGGTCTCGCCCCACTTGCGACTGAAAAACACCGGTCCGAATCCGATGCTGAATCTTTCGACGAAAACATTGCACCATTTGGCCACCGCAAAGTGACCAAGCTCATGCAGGAAAATGACCAAACCCAGACCGAGTGCGGCGAGTCCGATATTCGACGCATTGTTTGCTATTTTCATTAAATCGACTGCGAGGATTTCCATTGTTGCATCTCCTTTCGCGCCCAGCCGTCCAGACGGATAAGTTCCGTTAGAGTCGGTTGAGCATCGAAGTTGTGACCGATCAGAATATCGCCGCATGCTTGCGGGATTTCTGTAAATTTCAAATTGCCATCTAAAAACCGCTGCACCGCAACTTCATTGGCCGCATTCAAGACCGCTCCGCAGGTTCCACCCCGCTGCGCGACCTCAAAACCGAGCCGCAACGCAGGAAATGCGTCGAGGTCGGGTGGCTGAAAATCAAGCTGGTGCGATCGCGTCCAGTCCATGGTCGCGATTGTCCCTGCCCATCGTTCAGGATAAGTCAAAGCATATTGAATCGGCAGCTTCATATCCGGCGGTGAAAGCTGGGCAAGAACACTGCCGTCAACAAATTCTACAAATGAATGCACAATTGATTGCGGGTGAATCATTACTGCAATCTGATCGATTTCAAGGTCAAACAGCCATCGTGCCTCAATCACTTCGAGAGCCTTATTCATCATACTGGCCGAGTCAACCGTGATCTTGGGTCCCATCTGCCACGTCGGATGAGCCAATGCCCGTTCAACTGTGACCTCGCGTTGAAGCCGCTCTTTTGACCAACCACGAAACGGCCCACCGCTTGCCGTCAGCACGATTCGCTTTAGATCTCGACGTCGGCCTCCAAGCAGTGCCTGAAATACAGCACTATGTTCACTATCCACAGGAAGAAGAAGCGATCCCGTTTTTTCTGCAAGCTGCATCACCAGCGGACCCGCGACGACAAGTGTTTCTTTATTCGCAATCCCGACCCGTTTTCCTGATTCAATCGCTGCCCAGGCACCCCGCAAACCGGCCGCTCCAACGATTCCGCAGACGACCGTGTCGATATCGGGATGACAGGCAATCTTTTCCAAGGCATCAGGCCCGAACGAGACCTCTGTTTTATGCGGAAATGCGTTGCCGCCTATCTGTCCACGGACGCTCGCATCGGAAATCACGGCAAATCGCGGTTGATGTCGATGACATTGCTCAGCCAGACTTTCCCACCGACCGTGCGCAGTCAATGCGGTCGCTTGCAGGCGCGAACCATGCGCAGCAATCACATCCAGGCAACTGGTTCCAATAGACCCGGTCGCACCAAGCACGGCGATCCGGTTCATGTCTGGCAGTTCAGGAGGCACGCATCACTCGCAAAGACCATCACGGACGAGAGATGCTCGCCATAACTCACGACGTCATGGACGATTACGCACTCCCTTTTTGAACTTCGCATTCTAGGTGGGGAAAACATTCCCAGCAATAGCGATGGAACTTGTTGTCACCGTGACTTCACATCACGGAGTAAAATCGCTGTCTGAATCAACGGAAAGGCAGAACTGAGCAATCAGTTCCGCAGCGTTGTTGAGATCGTCCAGAGAAACGATTTCCACCGGGCTATGCATGTAACGATTCGGAATACAAACCAAACCAGTGGCAACTCCACCCCGCGTCAGTTGCAGTTCCGCTGCGTCATTACTTGCCGCTGTTGCCAAACCATTAACCTGGATTGGCATCTGCAGAGCCGTTGCTCTCTCGACTAATCGGTCGAAGACAACCGGGTTAACGTTCGGGCCGCGGTACAACACCGGACCCTTCCCCAGCTTGATTCGCCCATACTGGTTCTCGTCGATCGTCGGACAATCTGTGGCATGCGTCACGTCAACCACGATCCCCAATTGAGGATCAATCTGATGAGCACTGGTCTGAACGCCGCGTAATCCGATCTCTTCCTGAACGGTCGAAACCGCGAACACGGCAGCTTTCGGGTTTTGACGGCTGATTCGTTCTGCTGCCGAGATCACTGTCCACGCACCGACTTTGTTGTCCATTCCTGGTGCCGCTGCCATCCCGTTTCGCAGTTCGCGATAGCCAAGCTGCACGGTGATCGGATCACCGATCGCAACAAGACTTCGGGCTTCGTCACCATCTTTGACCGCAATATCCACCCAAAGATTTTTGATCTCGGGAACTGTCTTTCGATCGTCAGGCGATTGAAGGTGAATCGGCTTACGCGCAATCACCCCTGGGACAGGACCATTCTTCGTCCAGACCTGAACATCCTGACCGATCAGCACCTGAGGGTCCCAGCCGCCGATGGCGTGTACCCACAGGAATCCCTTGTCATCAATGTGCTTAACCAGTAGTCCAATCTGGTCACAGTGTCCCGCGAGCATGATACGGGGCGAGCCTGTCGGATTAACGGCCGCAATCACATTTCCGTGCCAATCCGTCCGAACATCATTCGCAAAACCACTTGCGTATTTGCGAACGACGTCTTGAACCGGTCGTTCGTACCCTGACGGGCTGGGTGCGTGCAGTAAATCCTTGAGAAACTGTAGAGCTGTGCTGTCCATGAAAATATCTTTGATTAGTTCACAAGTCGTTCGTTCGGAGAAAGATAGTCGTTCCAGTCTAAAGAAAGTTCCTCTTCATCAACACCGATAACTTCTGCCAAATGAGAACTACTGGTCAAACGCAAGATCTTATCGATTTCCACCAGATCCACTTCCCCCCCCTGAATCCCATATAAAAGCCCACGACACTTTCCGAGTGCAAGCGATAACAGGGCTAGCTTTTTCATCGATCCGTCATCCATTTCAACATCCTCCGATTTCGACAATTGACCGCATCTGTATGGAAATTATCGCTGCTTTCGTGGTAGGCGTTTAGTGGTACGCGATCGAAAACCAACTCGAACACTAGGACGACTAGCGAAAATAGGTTGCCTTCCTCCGCAAAATCGAGTTGTTCGCTCCGTATTTCTCCTAAAAATTCTGTGAAAAAATGAAGAATTCTTTTGACCATGAGACTCAGTGAGGTTAGCGTTCATCCTGGCTGTCGACTTTCGGGCGATCTGCCTCAATCGTACAGCAGACAAAAGCGCTAGGCAGGGATGCAATACCAAGTCGCCGACTCAGGCGATTCCGACTGGCGATTTATACCAACATGTATTGATCGCGCAGGCGGGCGTTATGTTCGGCTCATACATGGAGGATTCAAAATGAGTTTCGCTGTTGTCCAATCGTCTCCAGAGCTTGTTGAGCTTTTAGACCAGGTCGAGCAGGCCGTTCAAGCTAGAACCGGTGGTCGCATTCTTGGCCTTCAAGTTCGGATGGAAGAAGGGCGGATCATCGTCTCAGGACGTACGTCAACTTATTATAACAAACAGCTTGTCACTCACGCGATTCGAGACGCCGTTGATGACGTACCGGTCTTGAATGAAGTTCAGGTCTGCTGACGCGACGATCGCATTTACTTTTCGAATATTAAAAAACGCCAGTAGGGAGCGGTCGAGTCTTCGAGGCCCACCAAATATTGGCGCGGAATGCGGGAAGCGGTGGGACTTCGAAGACTTGTCCCACCCTACCGACTACCGACTACCGACTACCGACTACCGACTACCGACTACCGACTCGACGAAGATCCATCCCAGGATCATTATCACCATGACGGGTGCTACTTGGTAACGCCAGCGTCCTTAAGCGCTTTCGCTTCTTCCTTGGCGGAAACTTCCGGGTTAGGCGTAGCGTCGCCCGCTTCCTGGCCGAGAACCCACTTCACCCCGCCCGTGACATGATCGAGAAATCGCTTGTCGACCCAGGTTGCTTCGTTGTGGCCCAGGTTCGTGACAAAAACACGGCCATCGCCGTAGTTCTTCACCCACGAGACTGGAACGTGTCGTGCTTCGATGACTTCGACTTCTTTGTCACCTTCCTTGACCTTCTTCTTGCCACCCTTTGTCGGACACTTTTCGATATTCAAACTCATCAGGACGTGAACTTTTTCCGGTTGCCAGTTCTTGTACCAGTAAATTTCATCCTTGATCTGAAATTCGCCGCCGAACGGTTTCATCGCAGGGTGTTTCGTGTCGTGAACGGTGATCGTGACCAGTTCACCTGCGTTCCAGGGATGACCAGCAAATGTTCCACCAATCATGTCCCAATACGGCTGGTAGTTGTGGTAGGTGTCGAGTGCCGAATGGAATCCGATGAATCCATGTCCCTTCTTCGTTAACCATTCTTTGAAAAAATAATCTTTGTCAGCATCGCTGATGGGCAGATCACCGGTCGTGTAGAACATCACGATGTCGTATTTTTCCAGATTGGCTTTCGTAAAGTCAGCAGCAGCATTCTGTGTACATTGGACATCGAACAGGCCGGATTGTTGTCCCAGTTGCGTCATCGAAATTTCTGCCGGTGACAGCGTTCCAGGGGGCTGATCCTTGCGATCACGATTCACCGAACCATGTTTAAACCCCTGACTTTGAGTCAGCATCAACACCTTGGCCTTATCCGCCGCCGAGACGGAAGTCGCCATCACCAAACCAACAAACACCGCGAGTACCAAACCACGAGACACTTTCATTGCGGGAAACTCCATAGTGAATAAACCGGGAATCATCGGCAAACCACCATAATACCCGCAGACGTCGAAGGTTTCACCTCGTCGCACGCCAATTTGGGACCGCCATCGATAACGACAGTGATCAGAGCAACTCGCGAGGAACCTCACCTTGCGGCAGCAGGTGCATGGGTCGTCCTGAATGATCGACCACCGTGTCGTTCGGAACTAAACCGATCGCGTGGTAGACGATCGCACAAAAGTCTTCGACACCAATGGGCCGAGAAGCAGGAAACGCCGCTTTCGCGTCTGTGCTGCCGATGATCTGGCCATGTCGGTAGCCTCCACCAGAAATCAATACGCTTTGCGCCTGAGGCCAGTGATCGCGACCGGCATCTTTATTCATGACGGGTGTTCGTCCAAATTCCCCTGCCGATACGACAAGCGTGTCATCCAGCATCCCCCGTTCAGCCAGGTCCTGGATCAGCACACCAACAGCCCTGTCGTGACGCGGCATTTTATTGTCCAGGCCACCCTTGAGGTTGCCATGATCGTCCCAATAACCGGTATTGAGCGTCACGAATCGCGAGCCCGCTTCCACAAGCCGACGAGCGACAAGCGCCTGCTCGCCCCAACCATCACCGTAGCGTGCCCGCGTCTTTGCATCTTCCTTGGAAACATCAAACGCTTCGCGTGTCCGTCCCGATAACAAAATATCGAGCGCCTGCTGATCGACATCATCTAATTGGCGAAAGACTGCGTTCTGGTCATTCCGCTTTCGCAGTGTATCCAACTGCTTTTGAAGCCCAACTCGATTATTCAGCGAATCAACGGTCATGCCGTCAACGAGTGCAAAACTACGGTGATCACCACCAAGCAGACGACCAGCTTCGTCACCGTAACTGAACTCACCGTAGCGGAAAGGATTGTGAGCAACACCCAGCCACGCCCCGCCGTGAAAGCCAAAACCGCCATCATTCATGTTGACTGAAGTCAGCACTCCGGCACGCTTCGGGCCAATCAGATGCGAAGCAACGGCACTCATCGACGGCTGACGTGGAACCCGGTCAGAGCCATTGGCGCCCGTTCGTCCCGTCAGCATCCAGTGTGCCGCAGCCCAGTGGTCACCATTTCCATGAGTGAAGCTGCGAATCACCGTACATTTATCCATGACCTTGGCCTGCTCAGGACAAAGTTCACTGACATCCAACCCGGGCAGCGACGACGCGATTGAACGATACGGACCACGAATCTCTGATGGTGCCAGCGGCTTCATATCGAATGTATCAAGCTGTGACGGTCCGCCATGCTGCCAGATCAGGATGACCGATCTTTTCGACGAATGTTGAATCCCCCGTCCTGACGCATCTGCAGCAACTGCCTCACTTCGCAGTAATGAAGACAGGCTTAATCCGAATGCACCCAATGAACCAACTTCAAGGAACCGGCGACGGGATACGCCATCACAAAAAGGACGAGTCTGACCGTGGTTAATACGAAGCATTCACAAAGCCCTGACGAAAAATAGTTCGATTGATATTGATTAAAACCGTATCGGTAAAATTACAGGAGTGTCAACGTGGAATGTTTTCGCATGGAGGATTTTTAGCCCTGCGAGCGAAATGGATTCCCTGAAATCCATACTTGCCAAATCACCATTAATTCATCCCAGCCAGTCGCTCACGATTTCTTTGACCTCTTCCGCTTCCAGGGTCTCATGAGCCAGCAAGCTATCGGCCAGTGCCGCCACTGCGGACCAGTTTGGTTCTGAGTCCATCATGCGGTATAACTCGCCCGTCACCCCCTCAAGGTATTCCAGCCTTTTTCGCGGGGCGGCGAATAACGGCTCGGCCAGTTCCCACGCGGCTTGCCAGTCGTTTGCCCATTCCGCAACAAGCCCCGGATGATAGGGGTCGCCGGAATACAGCATCTCGGCCACAGGACCTGCCAGCGAAACTTGAATCGCTCGTTCGCAGAATTCGCTGTCAGACAGTCGTGATCGCCGCCAGATAATCTGTGTGTCCCCAAACCGTTCCGGACCGTCGTCGTTGTCTGGTTCGATCGTAACCGACCGAACCTTGGCTCCGAGTACCGTCGCCATGAAAGCGTGACCAGCTTCGTGGTAGGCAGTCAGCTCCATTTTCAAAACCGGTTCCGTGAGACGCAGACAGTTCACACTTAGACCGCAGTACCATTGAAGAGCGATTCGATCACATCGCCCCGATTCAAAAGTACCCTTCGTCCCAGACGGTCTTCCACTTCCACTTCGGCAGGAAGACCGAGCAGGTGATACACAGTCGCCCCGACGTCATTTGGCGAGAATCCTCGAGTGGCTGGATAAGCCCCGGTGACATCCGATCGACCGATAACTTGCCCCCCCTGCACTCCCGCACCAGCGAATAGCCCGAAGAAGCATGGCCCCCAGTGATCACGGCCTCGTTCTTTATTAATCTTTGGCGTACGACCAAACTCACCCAGCATCATGACCAGAGTATCATTCAATCGTCCTCGCGACTCCAGGTCGTCCAGCAAGGCAGACACACCTTGATCAACTGGAGGCAAGAGCCGAGTCTTCAGGGTATTAAAAACATCCCCGTGACTGTCCCAGTTCTGAACCCGGCCCATATTGACCTGAACGACGGGAACCCCCGCTTCAATCAGGCGACGTGCCGTCAACAACGATTGACCCTCGGTCGTGCGACCGTACCGATCACGCATGCCGTCAGGTTCACGATGCAGTTCAAACGCCTGTCCCAGTCGACTCGACGTGAGCAGATTAAACGCAAGCTGCTGATCCTTCTGCAATCGCAAAGACTGAGAAACCTCCGCAAACTGTGACTGCTTGCGATTGATTTCTTCGAGCAGCATCCGGCGCTGACCGAGGTGATTGACATCCATCCCCTGAGCCATCGTCAGGGCATCGACGCGGAAATCGGACTTGTTGGGGTCACCCGTGATCTGCCAGGGATCGAAAT
>JBAXBD010000004.1:0-27642 GCA_037142165.1 Schlesneria sp.
GAGGAGATGTAATTGCGGTGGCGTTAAAAATCACGCCAGTGATTGCACCGTGGCCACCCTCAAATACACCAATAGATCCGGCGCTATTGTTGGACGCATTGAGTGCGATGGTCGTGAACGAGGTACTGGAAATCGCTTCCCATGAATCCAGCAATCGATTGCGCGCAAGAGTCATCTCACCACCCAGCTACAGCATTTTTTAGCTGTTGTTTCGTCGCCCCAGATCGAATCAATTGACTCCATGTGTCTTCACTAAATTGCTGAACCTCGATAAACGCCTGACGCTCTGCTCGGGCTCGGATTACGTCCTCCTCCGTTGGCTCGATTGGAAATCCCAAGCTCATCCAGTACGGACACTGTGAACCATCAAGACACAGCACAAGCTGACACAATTCTGCAACGCATTCCGCTGCGGTTTTGCCGAGAAATTTATCGAACCCGATTAACTCGCGTAATAACATCTTGACCTCAGTTTGGAATTGCGCAACCTGGAATTGCATTGATTTGACCTGCCAGCCCGAGGAGTTTGCTTTGATTTTGCTGGTAATCTCGCTGGCAATCCAGCAGCATTTGCGTTGCAGCCCGCTCGCGAATTGACGCGACTTCTACCCGATCCTTCAGGCTTTGCGTCAGTGCGGATTCCGTTCGATACCGTGCCTGCAAGTCCGCACAGTTGGCGATGGCGTTAAGATTTGTCGGCGTAAATTGACTTGTCGGACCTGCACTCATTGTTTTTCTCGTTTTTGTTGTTGGAGTTTTTTCAGCATTCTTTCAAACTCACCTTCGACAAACACCGGAACTGGCGTCAGTTTTTCGAGGCTAATCTCGTCGATTCTGCGGATGATCTGCTTTTGGCTTGTGCTTAGACTTACAATTGAGTCGTGAATAATCGTGAGCAACAGACCGATTAAAATCAGTGCCACGTAAACCTCCGCTCGTGTCGCTGGCTCCGTAAAACGCGGCACAAATCAGTCGCCCTTTTGAATTTTGCCACCCACAATCACCCGATGCACATCGTTAACTTTTTGCGAGATGTCGTCCGTTTTTTTGACCTCTGACTCCGCAATATTGACCAACTTTTTTCCGTTCTCGACCTGCGCGGCCTGCGTCTCGGTTAGCTGTTTTACGGTTTCGAAATGGTTGTCGAGCATTTTATCAAATCGCGGCTGAATCCACGTTGTGAAATTCCAGAGCGCCATTCCGATCACGAAAACAAGCACCGTCGGCCAGCCGTGGCGGTCCAGTATTTTGACCCAGCCTGTTGGAATCTCGATTGATGTTTTTTCTGGTTCTTCAGCCATCGCTCAAGTCCTTAATTATCGCACAGTGGTTTTTGTGGCTGGTCCGAGTCGGTCGTTGGATCGTGCGCAAACGACGTTGCGATTATTTCCTTGGCTTTATTTCGCATTGCAAGCAGCTCACAGTTTCTCGCGTCGAGTTCCCGACAGCTGGCTTGGTATGCTTTTTCAAGACCCTCGATTTTTGCAATCAGCCCGTCGATCGTTTCGTCCCGCTCGGCAACGCCGGCTTGACTTTCCTGCAGTTTCTCTCGATCGATCTTGTAACATTTTTCCATCATGTCAATTGTCGATTTTTGATTCTTCATTGTTTGAGTCGCGGACAGAATTTCGCGTTTGTATTCCCGACAAACCCAGATTAACACCCCCCACAAACAAACTGTCCCCGCACACCCCAACACCGCCAGAAACGTAGTCAAGATCACCTCCCTTCAGTTTGTAAAGATTCGGCGGGACCCCTCACGGCCCGCCGCGTCACTCCTCGCGGATTCTATCACCGCAATGACGCTGTTTCAATTTTTGATCGGAAACTTGACATCTTGATAGATCCGGGATTTGTGGAACTCGAACCCAACCTCAGCAGCAGAAATTGTCAAACCTGTCAACGGTCGAGAATACTCTACCTGCAGCAGCCCCATAAAAAAAGCCCAATGCGCCCTGACTGCAGGTTCGCCCCGGTCGAATCGAATGGAACATGTCTCCCCGATTGTGGCTGTGATGGCGATGTCTTCGGCCAGATAAACGTCAATCGTCGGATGCAAAACGTCGTAAACAATTTCGATGGCACCAATGATCGTCCGTGCAATCAGGATAGGATTGCCAACTTCCCCCGAGGAGCTGACCGCATCAGCGCCAGGCAAATCGAACTCGATCTCATCCAGTTTAATCGCGATTTTTCCCGCCTGAACCCGATACCCAAACCCGAGCTTGTCAAGCGGAAGCTGGCTCAAGCCTTGTGCCTCAATACTGATCCTTCCGCTTGTCCCGAGGATGTCAACCAGCTTATGCGACTCGCTGACCAGCAATGCAGACTTGCCACCGACTCGCTGCCATCCGACTTTAATTTTTGACCCATCAGGAAAATATTTCCGCACGGAATCAAGCACCGACTCGATCATACTGGCCCCAATAAAATTCCCCTCCGGCTGGACCTCCGTGATCGCTGCCACGGCTTTGCCGGCAATGGCTGCCCGCAGGCTGTCGAGCGTTTGGCAGCCGTAAATTACGTGCATCTCACCAGTCGGCCCATGCCACGAATGAAACGGATATCCGGATTTCGGGTTACTCGCAAACCAATCTGCTGTCATCCATTTTGCTGGTCCCACCTGTCGAGTGACCACTGTTGACGAATCACCGGTCCCTATATTTTTGTTCGACCGATTGCACGGAGGACACGGGAACGGAGCGGTCCAAAATGTGACCTGCGTGACCTGCGGAGCCATGGCCCCAAGCTCTAGGGGAATCAGTCCACGCATCAATGATGCCGGCGTGTAAATTGATTGTCGCTCATCCAGTCGCGTCCCGTTGATTACCCCTACCAATCGGCCCCCATCGTCGAACAGCCCGCCACCCGATCGCCCCTCGACCTGCTGACCGTCCGTCATGATTGTGCCTCTGTCTCGTGATATCAGTTTGTGATTGAGCCTTGACCCTGACCCCACGCTCACCAGCGATTGCGGCAACTGATCGTCGCTGGCTATGGCTGCCGCCGGGATCTTAGCGTCAATTGCAAGTACCGCTGCATCAGCCCTGCGATCTGATGCGACCAGCACGGCGGGGAATGATTGCTCCCCCTGTCGGACCCGATACTGTGGACTGTTGACCCCTCGTGCAATGTGCTCGCACGTCAGCACAAGGCACTTGCCACCGCTGGACCTCACACACGTCCCTGACCCCGCGTAACGCACTTGGCCGTAGTCAATCACCTCGACAATCACACTGGCTTTGACTGGATCCTCGGTCGTCATTTGCTCGGGACTCGCGGCAACCGGAATCACTAGCCGGAATTCACTCGACCCCACTGGCTCCGCGGGGATCTCAAATTCGCTTGGAATCTCCAGTCCCTGACCGAGGATCGTTTTTGGAATCATCAGCACAAAAACACATAGCCATTTCATTCGGTTTGCTCCAAACTGTACGCTCGATCTGCGATTTGCTGTGAGTACTCAACCACGCCAAGCCCGCCCTGGCCCCAGCCAGTTCCCCACGAATTGAGGAACAGCACCCCGTATCGAGTGTAATCTGTTGCCGGTCGCGATGGGTATCGGTCGAGAACTGCGAGGAACAAAATCGCGTGGCCCCAAAAATTGAGCGCGGCAACTAGCGGATAGCCTAAGAATAACATCGAGCCCTGCGTCTGGTGATCTCGGGGAATGGATCTGGCCATTGAGATTTTATTCTTTGCCGCATCGTCGCGCCACCCGCCTTTGAAATCGCGGGAATTGGTTGTCAACATTGGGACGAAGTCTTCGCTCGCGGCCCCCTGTGTCCGCATCCCTTCGAGCGCCGACTCAATGTAGTAGCCTCGATTCGTGTACCCCACAATCGGCGCAGCCACCGACGACGGAGACAGTCGTCGGAATGGCCTGCCCTCCATCTCCCTCTGCAGCATCATTCCTGCCACCGAAGAAAATGCCCAGCAGTACGACGATTGACCCTGATTCAGCACTCCAATTTGCGAACGCTGCCACACGTGGTAGAGGCTCGATTCATCCTCGTTTTGCTGCCGGATTAGCTCCGGCCATCGCTCATACGGGATCGTCTGCACGGGATCCCCCGAGGATACCACCCCCGGCATTTGATAGTCACTGGGCGGTACAAGCGTCCCGCACAATCCCGGATTGTCTAACTGACTTTGATTTCTTGGCGTTACGACGTGCCGCCAGACTGTGCTACTCATTTCACCCCCGCAAAATGGTCAAGATCCGCCTTCAACTCGATCCACGATTCCGGCAACGGCTTTGACAGCCTCGCCCCGTTTTCAATTATCAGCCACGGCCACCGATTTGGTTTTGGGTTTGAACGGTCAAGTATTCCTTGCCAGTTGCCGTCCAGTCTGGTGGTTTTGTCCAGCAGGCGGAAGTTGGTTTCACCGTTTTTTGTCGCGTGGTCCGCCATGAATTTTCGCACGTTTTTGCCGGTCAACATCGCACGCTGGACCTGACTCAGACTGGCACGCTGGCTCACGTCCTCGATAATCAGCACCCGCAGATCGTCCCCAATTTCCTCGACCTCTGGGATCGGAACCGGCTGCACGATTGGCCGCGTTGGCCGCTGGAATGATATCCCGTTCGCGCTAATTTCACAGCCGATTATCAGCATCAAGACGCATGGTAGCCATTTCATTTTGCCACCTCCGAGACTGCAGGGAACCATTTTGCGGTGATAGCCAGCATTGCGGTAGAGACAGCCGTAGCAATCTCGGGAGACTGCGTTTCGCTAATTTTTGACAGCTCCGTCATCAGCGCGAGTACCATTCGTCTCTGTGATGCTGCATCTCCATTTTTGCTGTAAGACACGACCGCCTGCAGCAGCTCTGATGCGGCATCGATCTGTGCGGTTAGATCAGCGGGCGGAATTGGAATCCCAGGCGCGATCGTGTGCGTGATTGTTGCAACCGCTGGCTGCACCGACTTCCAAAACGCTGCAATTGATGCAACCGTTGACCCGGTGAACAACGACATCAGCAGCGAAACCCAGCTCACCGTTGGCGCGTTGACCACCCCGTCAGCTCCGACAGCCACCGGCTGACCCACGAGAAACGCGATTCCGACGAGGCAGGCGGATGCGACCACTGCAAAAGCGATAGCGATTCTTGGCATGTGTATAAATCTCCTTCAAGTTTTGTTGTTTCCGAGTTTGCGATACTCAATTCGACGTTGAGTTTATCGACTTCGTGCTGCATTGACGAGACTATTCGTTCGTGATCGTCGAACCCCACGAACTCGCCGTCGTCTCTGCGATATAGACCAGGCGGGTTATTGTACTCCGCATATCGATCAATCTTCCTTTCTTCTGTCACTCAATCACCTCCAATTTTAAATCGTCCTTGCTCAGGCAACGCTCCGGCGTTGACTGGTTGATTGCCCTGCAGAGCGAATTGCATTTGTTTTTCAGCCTCCGATTTTCTGCCGTGAATCGCTCGATCTCGTGGTGCATTTCCGAGACTATTTTTTCGTGATCGTCAAATCATGCACATTCCGAGTGAACAAGCCTGCATCATGGGAGCATCGTCAGCGTCCAAATCAGCATCAGCCAATGGCAAGAGGCTGTGATGCAACCACATACCCGCCCCGCCCCGCCAGAAGTCTTCCTCGCGAATTTCAACGTCTATTCGGCACGCTTCAGCGAACAGGTGTGGGTACGAGTCGCGAATGACCTTCCATTCCTGATTGCGTTTCATTGGGCACATCCAACATGCGGACGATTCTGGGATTGGCCACCCAAATTGGCCGACCAGGTGGCAGGCAGCCGCAGAATTCAGGCAGAATTCCGTAAGTGGGAATCTATACTTCCACTGCGGAGCCCTCTCGCTGGCCAGCAATCGATTGATTCGCCGTCGCTCATCAGTCGCAAAGCCAATCCATCGTGTTCCTTCGGCAGTCCCTGTGGATCTCAGGAACTTGTCCATGTGGTCGCGCTTCCATTTGCCACTGCAAAAAGAACTCATTTTCCCGTCAGACAGCCACACTGGAATCAGAATTGTGTTCCCATTGTCGGACCAAAGATCATAGGCGGATTTAGGTGGAATAACTTCAACGGCCAGCCCGATCTCGGCCAGCGCTGGCGTCACAAATTTATCCATGTATTCCCACGTCATTGGGTTCTCGCGTCCAGTATCTGCGCAAATGATTCTGTCTGGCTTTTCCAGTACACCCCGCAGAATCAGCGTAATAATACAAACGGTTTGTCGCCCGCCTCCGTAGTTCAGGATGTTCGTCACTCAATCACCTCCAATTTTAAATCGTCCTTGCTCAGGCAACGCTCCGGCGTTGACTGGTTGATTGCCCTGCAGAGCGAATTGCATTTGTTTTTCAGCCTCCGATTTTCTGCCGTGAATCGCTCGATCTCGTGGTGCATTTCCGAGACTATTCGTTCGTGATCGTCGAACCCCACGAACTCGCCGTCGTCTCTGCGATATAGACCAGGCGGGTTATTGTACTCCGCATATCGATCAATCTTCCTTTCTTCTGTCACTCCATCACCTCCCGTTTCAAGTCATTGTCGTTTATCGAACCCGGAGATAGCCGATCTGTGATAAGTCGATTAACTTTTTGCTTCAAACGTCCAATCTCAGCGAGCCTGTCAGTGATTGCGACTGCATCGCGAAATTGTTTTACGATTTGTTTTCTTGATTTCTCGGTCCTGTAGTTTCTCATATTTCTCCTTTGTTGAACAAATGCGGGCGTTATTTATTCGTCATTTCAGCCGAGGCATCAACCCCTCGGACCCCGCTGGCGCATTGGATGCTAGCCCCACTACCACGCCTAACAACGATCACCGACAGCGCGGCGAGTAGTGGTCACGCGACTTCTCGCAGGAATCGCTGCCGGTGTTAATCTCCGTATTTTTCTCGCAATGCCTGTTTTGTGGCTTCGATCTTAGCTTGCTTCTCCTCAATTGTCATTGTGGTTTTGGTGGGCTCCTCAATGATTGACGGCTCGAACAACGGTTCTGCAACACGCTGACCGACTCGGTAGTATTCTGGTTTGTCGGCGATCGTTTTTGTCGGTGCGGGATTGTCTGCGACTCGTATTTTTATTGCTGGTAAGTGCGTGGCCACTTCGATTGCCTCTGGCTGGTCGTATCCGGCATTGGCTCGATCAGCGGCTATTATTCCCGGCAATTTGGCCGCTGCTCGTATCTGGTCCTTCTCTGCTTGAGACTTGGCGTTTTTGTAAGCCTGCTGGTACAGCAGGATTTGCGATGCGTCAATCGCTGGGGCGACAACAGCATGAAATGGATTGCTGGCTGGAATCAACGACGCAAGATTCTTCAGCACGACAACCACCGACGCCAGCGAAAACCCGCCAGCACCCAACCCGGTGATGATTAACTGCAACCATCCAGACGGGGCAACAGTCACGCCACCAGGACCGCTGCCTTTGGCCAGCAACGGGACAACCGTTTGATCGCAGATCGAAAGAAACGCGAATCCAAACACGCACGCCAACACAACGAGAATTCCAACTTCAGTTCGCTTCGACATCATTCAGCCTTTCTTGGGCACGCGGCCCAGTTACCTTTTTCGTTCGGCGCAGACAAATGCGCCGCAATCACGGCTGTGGTTTGTTTCCAGCATCGACTGCCTTTGCTTGCTCTGAAAGAATCACATTCACGACTGGCGTTTGATTGTGGGCTGTAGCCCAGATCGTTGCAAACATGCCGAGAGCAGCTCCAACCAATGCAATTGCCAGCGATTGCCTATGATGTCGTTCCACTAGCTTATCCTGTGTTTCACGCCATTCCATATCCCGATGCTCTTTTGGCGTCCAACCTTGTTTCCACTTCGTAAAGCTTTCGCACGTTCGCGGCTGTTCAATGATCTCGTCGAATTGATCTCGATTATTCATCTCATCAAAATCAGGGCGATTCACCAGTTCGATCAATGACTGCTCGAACTGTTCTTCCATCCGAAAGCAAATTGGTCGCATCCCATAAACTTCCGGGCATTATCCTCCGCAACGAACTTCAATCTCAACTTCCATTAGTTGCCGCGTTTGCTGATTCCGAATCGACAAATAACCGCAATCGGTGCACTTCACATTCGTGGGCATGACACGCACTTTCTCTTGACGCCATGTCGAGAGCCGTTATCATGCAAACACCACTTCGCATGGTTCTCTCGACGAGAACTAACCTGAAATGCCATCGGCAACAACCGGTGGCGTTTCTTATTCTCCGGCAATCATTTCCACTTTGCAATCCGAATCACAATCCCATCTCGGCAACGTTCCCGCCCCGAACCATGCGGTCAACTGGAGCCGCAACTCCGATTTGCTCTTCACTCGGTTTCATAACTCAGCCTTTCTTGGGCACGCGGCCCAGTTACCTTTTTCGTTCGGCGCAGACAAATGCACCGCTGTTGAACACCCTTTTTCTGTTTCATCCATCGAAAGGTTTCCTTTGTCCGATCAAACAGTTCCACTCAGCCTCCAAATGTCGATGCCAGCAATGAATTCCGAATTAACGCGAATCATCACCGATCTTCGTTCATTGAAACTTGGAATGGGTTCGGAGCCAATTGGAGAACCGGAACTCATCACCCACGACCACGTCCACGAAGAATCAATCAGGATCTCCGAACTCATGGATCGATCTGCGATTCAAACGGAAATAGAGAGGGTGCTGACTCTTTTGGTATTCGTTTCTCGCGATGCTCGACATCTTGCTGATTGGTCAATAGTAACAGACCGCGAAGTTCGAAAGACTCAAACGCAACTGAAGGCATTGGCCGGGAAAACGGTCCAATTCGATTTGATAGATCCGCTTGGTGACGACATCCAGAATAATTGAATTCCATTTATTTCTCCAATACGTTTTTGAGAACTTGGCCCCGAACAATGCGGTCAACTGGAGCCGCAACTCCGGTTTGTTTTTCGTCTTGCTTCATAACTCAGCCTTTCTTGGGCTCGCGGCCCAGTTACCTTTTTCGTTCGGAACAATCATTTCCAATCATCAGAGTGAATTGCCTGCCCGATCTTTGCCCTTGCGTATTCCTGCAACGTGACTTCAATCATCGTGCCGTCTTCGGCGATCAAGTAATAGACCGTCGATGCCCTTGTCCTGAGTCCGTTGTTTGAATCAAACACATCAAACCCTAATCGCTGTTCGGTTGACGCCAATTTCTCAGATATCGTTTTCTCTACGATTACCCGTGGGGGCGGTGCTTCGCAACCACACAACAAGAAACCTACTAAAGTTGCGATTCCCATCATGTGAAACACCACTTCGGCGATCCGTTCTGTTTTCGATTTCATTAATCCCCTGCTTTCGTTTTTCTCATCGTGCTCTACATTGACCCCCAATGGATATCGTATCAACAAAATCCAATTCAGTAAACATCAAACGCCGTTGCGTGCTTTTTCCAAGTGATCGTCGATCAACCGGAGGTGCTCTTGACGAATGGCCAGTGTCTTTGCATCGCCTTCAGTTACCGCAGTATGAATTAAAAACTGGCACACATCACGAGCAAACGGCTTGGTTTTAAATGCCAATGGATTCAGTTTGTACCAAACGTCGCCAATGTCTCGGTACACCGTAAACGGATGCCCATCTGTCATGTTCCACTCCACATTAGGCGTTTCTGTTCTTCAATCGCCAAACGCAATGCCTTGCGATTCTTCGCTGGGTCTTTCAGGTAAAAATCCATCAATGCCGACAGGCTGTATTGTGGTCGCGGCTTTTCGTTTGGTTTCTGCGGCGGACTTGATCGTTGATACATCTCGGCTGCAATCCAGCGAGTCGCCGTCGAAACATTGATGGCAAGATGCTTGGAAATGTCGCGTGCCAAAACTCCTTGATTGAAATGCAGTTCAATGCACTCAGCAATCTTTCGGTTGACCGGCTTTTTTAACTCAATCTTTGCCGCCCTCAGCCACGCCCCCATGGTCGCGGAAGGAATTGCCAATTGCCTTGCGGCTTCGTTGGCTGTGATGTCCCGGTCTTGGTAGAACTTAATCGCTTTAAGCTTAAATTCTTCTGGGTACGCTCGGCTTGTTTTTGCCATTTAACCCCTTCCCCTTTTTCTTTTGCTTGTGTCGTGCTCGAATTGTTTCGGCTTCTGACTTTAAGAGAACGCCTTGGCAAATCAGAAACCCAATCGCCGTTTGAGTCCGCTCGTGAAGTTCCGCCTTTGTCACGGTTCAAACACCTCTATCTTAACCTGTGGATGAACTCGTTTCTTGGGCACGTCCTGATCCCCGATTACCAATCCAATCCACTGAGGGCTGTCGTCCACAAACCATCCGCAAGATACCAGTGCGTCTTCCAATTGCTTGGCAGAACCTCGAAGCACGCTCGACTGATCCCACAATCTCTGGCCCCGGCCAAGAATCCTGGTGATCCTTAGATTCACCTTCCTCTTGAATGCCTTGCGGCTGTGGCCCATCGCTCGAAGATGCGACTCGTAATCCTTTCGAGCTTTCGCAGTGTGATGCCACGAATGACCTTGGCCGTCGTTTTTGTTCGTCAGTTCAACGGCAAGTGTTACCGACAGGATTAACCTCCCCATGGGGATTTGAACGCCTTGAATCAACGCTAACAACTTCATTGCGGAAGTCAGTCGTGCCTGAGATTCAATCAATTTCTCGCAGGTTCCATGCAGCCCCATGTGATTCCGGTACGGAATCCCGCACGAGGGGCAACATGCAATCGGTTCATCGTCCCCGTATCCCCATTCATCCATAGTGGCCCTCCGTGATTTTGGCATACTCTTCGTCGAGGCGGTCACAAAACCTCACGACCTCTTCGCCAAGAATGTCGGTGAACTTTTCGCGATAAACCCGATGCACGAATTGTGGGGCATTGTCAGTGTTGTATGACAGGAAGTCCCACCAATCTACTTGGTTGATGAACATGCTTCCGTGAACTTGGCAAATATACTTTGACGGAAGCACGCCGGCTCGAAGGTATCCGATGTGCGTCTTCAGGTCC
The DNA here is from genome assembly GCA_037142165.1 of Schlesneria sp. Taxonomy (GTDB): domain Bacteria; phylum Planctomycetota; class Planctomycetia; order Planctomycetales; family Planctomycetaceae; genus Schlesneria. The sequence goes on from JBAXBD010000004.1 coordinate 10,953, forward strand.
GGTACTTTGATTTCTATTCCGCCGCCCGGCAATAATCCATCTGGCGAACACCCATACCTACCGCAATCCGACAAACAGAATCCGACTTTCTCAACGTCGCAATCACGATCAAAGGCGTACCATCTTTGAGCATCGACTTCCTTCAGGATTCCCTTGAGCATTGCGTCACTGACGAAAGGTGACGATGGAGGCCAGTCAACCGAAAGTCTCTCGGCAATCAGTTCGTCGAGATATTCGCCTTGCGCAGATGACGCTTTCATGGTTTTCGGCGTCATGATTCGATCAAACGCCGATGCCGTTGGAATCCCCCGGCGAACCGCATACCACTCAGGCGACCGTTGTTCGCAGTCGATGCGGAGCATGTTACTTCCCCTTTTGAATTTTTCCGTTCAACAACCCAACCGCTTTCACGAACTGGCTAGACCGAATCGCGGAAAGATCGTCGTCGTCCTTGCATCCGAAGTTTACGAGAAATCTACTTAGGTCAAACGGTATGCCTTTTAGTCGAATGGTTTCAATCATTCCATTCAACGATCCAATTTCATCAGTGCTGATTGGAAAATCATTGCGCTCCCCATCGCGATCGGTATCGGCAGGCGCAATATTCCACGCCAAGCAGACCAAACATCGCCTTGCATACGAAGTCGTGCTCATAAATCCTTGGATTTTATTCATGACATCATTGTCTTTTGCTCCCTTTCCATCCATTGGAAAATCTCCAAAAAACTCTCTGAAATGTCCACCTATATGAGTGATCCGCAATACAAACCTTCGGCAGCCTTCTGCGACAATCATATCAGATGTAACCGGTATCTCGCTACAACTGGTTGAAAAGCGATGCTTCGTGGCGACTGGAGTTACCGCGTAGTTCACCGCATCCAATGAAGCGTACATCGTGTTTTTCTGAGTGTTCTTTTTGTCCTTAACAACCGTTGGTATTTCAGCCTGAGCCGCGTTGAACGCAGCGTTGAACTCGGCTTCCGCACTCCGCTTCTCCTGTGCAACCTGAAGTTCAATGATCTGCTTCAGTCGCTCAAGATCCCAGTCCTTTTCCATCGCCTGTTGCACTAGGCTTTTTGGTGGCTGAACCACCGTAATAATTTCGGTCATACTTCCTCCGTCAATTGATAGAGTTCCCCGTCGATGATCGTGATGCCTCGGTCGCTTGTGATTTTGTCCAGCCGATACGTCTTGCCGTTAATCACCGTGACGTTTCTTGACTCCTACGCCGCGACAGGATCAATCCCTGTTATGCGATTAAACTTCTCGGCGTCAAAGTTCGGCAGATTCAGAAACCGCTCCCGTGTCGCCTGATCCATTTCACTCCAAGCAATCGCCCACGCCTGGTGGTAGGTGTGATTGTACGTCAACAGCACTCCGCCAGTTGTCTCATGCGATGGATGATCGGCTTTTTGTTGCTCGGTCATTTCGGATGACTCAACCCAATATGTGCCAAGCTTCAGGTGGACATAAGGAATCAACGCACGTGCTTCATCCCACGTCCCGTTAAACGGTTTATCAAAAAAAGAAGGCCTAACGTCGTCCGTCGAAAAATGGCCGGTTGACCTACTGGAACTGGAAAAATCTCCCGTGGAAAAATCTCCCGTGGAAAAATCTCCCGTGGAACAAGTTCCCGTGGAGCAATCTCCCGTGGACCGATTTCCCGTGGACAGATCTCCCGTGGACCGATTTCCCGTGGACAGATCTCCCGTGGAACCAGTTCCCGTGGAACGAATTCCCGTGGAACCAGTTCCCGTGGATTGATTTCCCGTGGACCAATTTCCCGTGGACAGATCTCCCGTCGAGCAATCTCCCGTGGACCAATTTCCCGTCGAGCAATCTCCCGTGGAAAAATCTCCCGTGGAATGATTTCCCGTCGAACGATCTCCCGTGGAACCAGTTCCCGTCGATGTTTTCCTCTGCTCAGTCATGATTTCCCCTTAAAGTTTGAATCCCCAACACAAATCATAGCAGCGTTACTTTGGCAGTACAACCAAAGCTTTGCCAAATTCCATCATCGTTTTTCGTGCCTCGGCCAGCTTATCCTTTTGGATGCTGGCTCCGCCGCGATGGTTGGCGATGATTTTCCGTGCTTCCTCTACTTTCGCCAGTTCGATCGTTGCCATTGTCATACCCTGATCAATCGCAGCATCCGCTTTCATTGCTGCGATCAAGTGCGGAGACAGTTTGTCTTTGCCGTCCCACCCGATCTCGAATTCCTGCTCAATCAACGCCACCATTGCACTGGATTTGTCGTCCTTGAACTTTTGAATCCACCCCTGAAGCCCGCAAAACTCAACTGGATTCAACGCCGCGATATACTCCGGCGTCTGCTGTGAAATCGCGAACAGTCCCATTAGCTGCAATTTACTGATCGGCATTTAGAATCTCCTGAATTTGTTGGAGTTTTGTTTTCATGTCTACCGTCTCGTACAGATCGTCTCGATACACCGCAAAGTCCCGGTCAATCCTTTGCTGTAACATGGCATTGCGGTTTTCCAAGGCTTGGATTCTCCGCTTTAGTTTTGCAACGGATTCCGTCATCCTGCCACGCTCACTTCCCGCAAATCCTCAATCATGTAACGCCCGTGACTTCCAGCCTTGTACCCTTTCGGGTGATCCTCAATGAACTCCACAACCACTGCCGCGTTGTCAGGGTCTTCGGCCTGCTCAATCTTCAGCACCTTGAACATCCCGGTTTCCCACCATCTTGAACGGTAAACTGCTCCGACTTTAATCTTAGACTTCATTGCTTCGCTCCTGTTGATTTGTCGTACTCGGACTGAATGTCTAGCCAATACGTAGCGGAACCACCAAACCCAACAGATAGCATCGATGCCGCATGATCGTCGATCCGTTCGACACCAGCCAACAGATTACACAACAATGTTTTTACTGTCGCCCTAGAAGATCCGCCCCATGACGTGCGAAAAAACAAATGGTCTACAAACTGTATAATATCCCAATCTCGGGCTTCGAGTGCCTCCGAAATAACGTAGGCGGGTTTAACTGCCTCCATGCTGCGCACCCCAACAACCACCGGATTCAGGATCTCCAACATCCCCTTAAATGCCGCTTCACGTTCCTCCATGTCTCGCCCCGCTAGGAGCAGCATCAACGATTGAAGATCCAAGATGTCTTCTGCTTTCAGGTGTCGTACCCAATTTTGCTCCGTCATTCAATCACCGTCCCCCATACGTGTCCGTCAACAACTTCATTGACTCGAAACCTCGTCACGCCTCGGATAATTACGTCTCCGAATTTTGCATTTCTGAATTCTTCGTCTCGCGATTTAATGTCACTCATCATTCACCGACCTTTCGCTTGTGCAAATCCGCGTAACTCACTGCCGAAATCTTTCGGCTCCAATCCCCTGAATTGATTGGCATGTTTGGTAGCCCATCAGGGGGATGGTATCCATGCTTCCGATAAAACAGCCCTCTTGCCTGGCTGAACGTCATTGACGACTTCTTGCAACGCCAAAATACAGATTCCCATTGCTCCTCTGTTGTCGGCGTCATCTTCGTGCGGCGTTTCTTGTACACGTCACCTTTTGACAGTCGCAATGTTCCATCCTCTTGAATGATCTTGCGGACGGATTGAGCGTGTTCAAACCCACACCCTGGACACTTCGGTCCGGCTTGCCGCATGGCTCCGCAATTTGGGCATGTAATCTCGCTCTTCTCTTTGTTGTTTGGGCTCTGCTGTCGCTCGCGGCGGTCCTTTGTGATTTTTGTTTCGTCTTGCTCGAAGAAGTATTGCCGCCAGTCAGCATCCCTGTCGTAATTCGGGTTTCCGTGGTTGTGAATGTTTCCGGCATGGTCGATAATCCGTGCCAGTTTCTTACTGGGGTGAGACCGCAAGACTCGACCGCACGTCTGAAGGTACGCTGTTAAACTGGCAATTGGCGTTGCGAGTTGCAGACAATACAGATACGGAAGATCGATACCCTCCCGCAAAACAAACCGATTCCAAATCTGCTTGACGGTTCCGTCCTTCAGCATCTCGAATAGTTCATCTCGGTCTGTCTGTTCGGTTGTCTTCTTGTACGATCCGTTGACGTAAATTCCACCTGAATCAATGTGGGCCGCGTTGATTCCATAATTCCAGTATTCCTGAGCCAATCCCAGCGATTCTTTCACGCCTGGGGCCATGCCGATACTTGGCCTTGCATCGGGATTCAGTTTCTTCCACGATCCAAGAATGTTTGCAACCACGACCTGAGTCCAAATAGACCTTGCGGCTTTGTCCGCCTGTGACTGCGAAATCACGCCGGTCTTTTTCTTGTAAATCTTGCCGAGGTCCATGATTGCCGGTTCGTATCGGTTCGCCCAAACCAACGCCCCGCAATCCCGCAACTGAGTGTTGTTACCGGCGACAATCAATCCGTCCGTGTAAATCTGTCCAATTCCCAATGGAGTGGCGGAAATACCAACGACAAACGCCTCATGCAGACTTGCGTATTCATTGATGATCTTTTGTGCTTCTGCTCCCTTCTGAATGTGGGCCTCATCAACGATCAGCAAATCGCCAGGATGCAACTGAGCGTCAATTCCCTGCTTCTCTCGGCGGCTAAACACCCGAGACGATTCCGTTTGTGCCGAAATGACCTGAGCTAACGCATTTGGATTGGTCCAAGCCTCGTATCCTGCCGCACGACAGCCAACATCAATTCCGCTCTTGTGAAGCCCCTGAAGAAGTTGTTCCGTAAGTAATCGCCGATTACTCATGACGATGGCGGTCTTTCCGTGCTGTGCCCAGTGCTCGCACAATCGCTGAATGATCCGGCTCTTCCCGCCCCCAGTTGGTGACGTGATACAAAACCTTGTCCAACCTTCGTTGATCATCATGACGGCTTCCGTGACCGCATAGGATTGATGTGGCCAGTCAGCAGGATTCGGAACGTACTGCGCAACCATGTCAAACCTTTCTCTGCTCGTTCCATGCCTTGGAAATCTCTCGCATGGTCTTGACGCATGGCGTAATCTCATCGTGCAAACGCCGTGCTGAGTTCTCCAGGTAGCGAAAGTTGGCGACGGCTTTTTGAGTGTTCGCTTTGTCCAATGATCGAATGAACGCCCCATGCAGACCTTCCAAGGATTCAATCACCCTCTTCAGTTCTCCGGTTGCCTTGTCGAGTGCTTTTTTTGCTGCCTCGTTTGCCGATGGTGTCGGAACAGCATCAAATGAGTCAACGTCAAAACTGGTTGCATCGGCTTCTTCTTGTTCGGACTGCTTGACCTCTTGGTATGCCGCGTGAATTGACTTGTCGCCAGCAAGCATTTGCTGTTTAAGTTCGGGCGTCCCTTTGTCGAAAACCTTTTTTGCGCGAGCGACCGTGGCTCTGTGGACCCCGCTTTTTTCCGCCACATGATCAAGAATATCAACCTTGTCGCAATTGCGACAAGGTTCAGAACTCGGGCCGCCGCGAGTAAGATTTCGCCTCGCGATTTTCTGTAACTCGCCGGACTGCAACAACATAAGTTGAATCACCTCAGCAGGATTCAGGTTCCTCCGCTGAAGCTGGTTGTCAACCATCCAGACCTTCACGTCCTCAATCGACTCGAAGGGAAGTTCAACAATGTTGGGGGCGTTGTCGGGGTCGGAATTCAAATCTGTTTGCCAGACTTTGAATCGGTTGTGCCCGTCAATCAACAGATTGTGACCCAGCCACACCTTGATTGATTCATCGGTCCACCCCCGCAAAATTGACGCGGTGAGTTTGTTTGACTCATCTTCATTCAGTGGTCTCAGCAGGGATTCGAGTTCAGGGTCAACGACAACATCACGGATCGAAAGCATCGGGAATTCCAAAAAGAAAACCCGCAATCGGGAGGGTGCAGCTCCAGGTTGCGGGCAAAACGAGGTTTCCCTCGCTGGTTGGTGATTTGTTCGATCGCCTGCACGCGAACGAGTCACAGAGTCTAATGGAATTCGTTGAGGTAAACAATCATTGCGATACACTTTTTAAAGACGCTTTGAATCGCCGTTGCCTCTCGGAGTTTCGGAAGGATAATTCCTTCAAGCCTTCCCGCGAGGCTGACACAACCGCAAATCTTCGACAATGCCTCGGGATTCCAATCCATGTATTGGGGTGATGAGGTGGTACTGATGTGTCGCTTGTTCCACTTGGCAAATAAACATTCGACTTCTCCAATCGCCGGATGTTCGTCGTGCAGTTTGATGTGTAGCGACTCTGGCAACAAAACGAGGTTGCAAAACCAATCGTATTCTTCAAGCGTGCCGCGTCCGTAAATGTGGTGAACGTGATGCGGCTTCCAGTTTTTGCTTTGGCAAATATCATCAAGATCGTTATTGCAATGCCGATAGTATTGACAGGCGTTCGCGGTTCGTTTCTTTGGGCGAGCCATCATTTCTCCAGTACAATACCAGTGTTAATGGAATTCGGTTCAACAGAATCCTTGCCGAACGTGGCCTGCATGTCGATAAATTGATTGCTGTGTGTTTTCGTGTGAAGTTTTCCGGTTAAATCTGTTTTGAAGACTGAGCTTCCGTCCCTCGCACAACAATAAATTTGTTTCGCAGTGACTTTGGCCACTACGCATGATTCATGATCGCTAGTGAATACAACCGTAATTGCATTGACCGCATACGAGAATTCTACCGCTTGGCTTTTCTTTAACTTGTTTCTTAATTTGCTGATGATTCCAGGGCAACCCCAATCATCAAGATACGATCGTTCGTCTTTCCGCAACTCGGATTGTTCAGACTCAATGGCGGACAATCGATTGCGAATGTCTTTGAGTGTTTTTGTCGCCAAATCCAATTCAGCCTGAATCTCATTCGACGGTCTCGTCATCGCCCCCCCCTAAATTCTTTCCCGAGAAACTGTATCCACTGTTCAAGACCGTGGCAATTGCCGATTGAGCGATCATGTGGCAGTTGACTCGCTCTTCCAAGCATAAATCCTCCCAAGGAGTTTCGTGCCCGTGAATCTCACAGAGAGACCTATACACAGCCCTGCCGGCATTCAGTGCCCCCTTATTCTCGGGTAACGCAAGCTGCGATGACAGATCCGCAATCAATTTTTGCCGACTCTTCTTGCTGGGCGGTTTTCTTGGCACGAGAATTCTCCCTTTCAATCTTCACGTTTAACGGAGCCACGAACTTCAGTCGAATTGCATCAGTGCCATGACGAACAAACTCGACCGCAATTTCAGATCCGTCAGGATTCATCAAAAACGCTCGTTGACCCAATCGAAACGTCAAAACTAAACCAGCCATTTCATCCTCCGTGATGTTCAAACACTCCAAGAATCCTACCAGTCACAGCGACCAGTATGACGATAACTCCGCACTGAATCATGGCGTCAAGTTCGATCATTGCATTGATCCCTCCAACAACACCATGCCCACCAAGCCAACCCTGCAATAACGTCAACGACAAACCATCCGACGAAAAATTCAAGACAAAACATTGCATTCCCCTTGTGACTGCCTACCTGTTATAGCCCAGGGTGATCTTTGCTGGCAGAGTCACGGAGAAATCCTCTTTCACCTTCAAGAATGTCCAAAATTTCCGTTGCAAGCTGATGCTGCTGTTCGTTGCTAAGCAAATCGGCCATTTCACGGACGAGTTCTTTAGTCGATACAGAGTCTAGGTTTCCGAGCAAGTTGAACAACTTGTTTGCAATGTCTTCAGGGTCTTGTCCGTTGCACGCAATCGAAATTGATTCCAATTCAGATTCACTAAAATCAGGCAGTCCAGGTTGATTGTTAAACTCAAAGGTAATTTTCATTGGTTATTCCCCGTAAGGTGATGTGTAAAAAGCCTGCCAGCGTGGTACGTGCGAACCTCGTGTTCACCGCTGGCTAGGTCGCGTCATGCTTTCAATCAATAACTCTGCCATTTCACGATGTACCTGCCGGGCAGGCCGTTGCGTGTCAATTGACAGCAATTCTAAGCGGTCTCGCAATGCCTTTGGAATCCTCAGCGTAAACGGGACCAAATACCCGAGTGGATCAATCTTTGGCCCCGAATTTGGTCTCGCTCCGCCTTTTGGCATCGGTGTCCTACCTTTTTGTTGATGTTAACAATATGGTCAATGTTTCGCGTCGAAGTCGTTGATTCCGTGGCAGATATTCTCAGCGATGTCGCGGCTATTGCGACCCCACATTGTATTTTCGGTCTCGCCAACCCCCATTCGCCCTATCCGGTACCGCACGCAAATCAGCGTGACCTCATCCAGCATTCTTTCGCGTCGTCGTCGCTGGTGTCGGTCCTCGTCTGATTCCTGGGATGTGGATTTTCCGAGCAACTGATTGTTTAATCGTTGGATTTCTTCTTCCAGTCGATCAATTGTCTCATTGCGATCATTAAGGTGAGATTCAAGGCTTGCGATGCGTAGCTCTTTTTGACTGAACACACCGAGCATGGCTTTATTCTGTTCCTCCAGATGCTGGATGCGATCTTGGCCCCATTTGCGGACTGCTTTTTCGTTTGATTTGATAGCAAATAAATCAAAAAACGCCTGCCGCAGTTGACGTTCGCTCATCTCTGCCATGCCATCCCCCTTGTTTTCTCGTAATTTCCCCGATGTTCCCGAAACCAATTTCGGGAACATAAAAACACCCCTCGCAGAATCGGAATGTCAATAACGATCGGCTCCGGAGTTCCGTCAGCAACATGCTGCACCGGCTGCGAGGGGTGCCACTTGATTTGAAATGGCCGTCTCTCCGGCCTGTCACCGCGTCCGTGCTACGTTTGCGGTTTACTGCGCGTCACCCACGGCGGTGTCTTCGGTGGGAACTGAACATCGCCGAAGCATGGCAGTTCTAGGCCGGAAAGGATTCCCCGCGTAGTTCAGTGCCATCGGTTCCATTGATTTGCATTCCCCTGACACGACAAATACTAGGCTCAACCGTTTGAACTGTCAACAGAATTCAATGGACATTCCGAAAGTTTCTCAAGAGAATTTTCGGTTGCTTTTCACGAGACAATTCAGTACGATCGTTCTCGCGGGTGCTTCTCCCTGCTCCCCTCCCTGGTGGCTCCCCTCTGCCGGGAGGGTTGATTTTTCTTTCTGACGATGGGACTTGACAACGGAACACGCGAAGCCTACGATTTGCCCAGCAGTTGTAGTGCGACCGCTAACATGGGAATCACCGAGAGCCCAACTCTCGTTTTCACCCGCTAACAGTTGCACTACGACTGTCAGCGGGTTTTCTTTTTGAATCCTCGCGAAACCGAACATCGTTCCGAGTTGCGTGCAACAGACGAATGATTCGGGTTGATAACAGCGGAACTGGGTTCACGGTAAAGATGGGGTGCAAGTCCCCTACCCAATAGCGGCTGTCGAATACGCTATCTGAATCCGTCCGAGCAGTCGGGATGAAACCTGCTGATCGTGTTAATCAGTTCCCTCAACTTTCCTCCATGGGGATAGTAGGGGGAACTGTTGACCAAACAATCGAACAAAACCTGCTGTATTGGTCTTTCTCTTCTCTTTCTTGGTCTTCTCTTGTCTTCGAGTTTCCCTTCAGGGAAACGAGTCTTGGAGTGTGGTGCGATGAGTTCCTGAACCGGCAAGTCAAGTTGTCGGGGTTGAGCCTGGAAGCGTAGGCTGAGTTGTTGCGTTTGGTGTTGTTGGTTGACGCGGAAGAAACAAAGGGGAGTGAAAGCAATGATGAGATGTCAGTTTAAAACCTGTGGAATGACAGCAAAATGGCGTGTTCAGATTGGACCAGTGCAAGACGGTAATGCGTGTCGCAAGCACGCAAAGAACCTTCTTCGAATCTGCAAGCTGACAGCCGAAACGGAAGCCGATCTCCATTTCATTCAGCAGGCATTGGCGTCTCACCGATTGCTTGGGGTGATTACAAACAAAAAGGGGAGTGAGAGCAATGAGTGATTTACTGACGATGGATGAGTTGATTGAGCGGATCAAGGAGCAGAACGGGGCTGTGATCACGTTAAATGATATCGAATGGGTGCTCAGGACAGGAGGCTATTTTCGCAGAAAGGTTTCCGCCCATGACATTCCAAAAATCATGGATGATCTACTGGACGCGAAGCTGGTCACAAACACCGACATGAAGCCAGTTGAATCAACGACGGCTGATTGCGAAAGCCAAGAAAGCGTGGTCAAAGAGACCCGATGCCGGGCGGAGGTTATCGCGGACTACGTTGGGACTTCAATCGACGACATCCTGAATGAGTGCCCATTCTGGAAGATGGCTGGCGGTGACGAAGAGCCGCTTTGGTTTGAGATTCGCGATGCGATCATGGCGAAGGTTTTCGACGTGGAGCACGAGATGGGACGTCAAGAATTGTACTCGGAACAAGTGATTGAGAATTGCTCGTAGGAAGGACCAACCGCAATGAAGGTTTTGGTAGCATGTGAGTACAGCGGGACTGTCCGTGATGCGTTTCTTTCTCGTGGTCATGACGCAATGTCGTGTGACTTATTGCCGACCGACGTTCCGGGACCACATTACCAAGGCGGTGTGTTTGACGTGATAGGAGACGGATGGGACTTGATGATTGCACACCCGCCTTGCACATACCTCAGTGTCTCGGGGATGCACTGGACAACGCGAGGCTTACGCGACCCTCAATTGACTGATGATGCCTTGGAGTTTGTTCGGAGATTGCTGGATGCTCCGATTGAAAGAATCGCATTGGAGAACCCCGTGAGTGTGATCAGCACGCGGATACGCAAGCCAGATCAGATCGTTCATCCGTGGATGTTCGGGGAAGACGCCAGCAAGAAAACATGTTTGTGGTTGAAGGGTTTGAAAAAACTCGAACCATATTACCCCAATTGCGTTCCACCGAACGGGTGGAATCGGGTAATGAGTTTCGCAGACATGCTTCAATGTGAAGACTGCGAAGAGCCGTTTTGCGCTGTGCACCAAATGCACTACGCGGATTGCGACTGTATTGGACCAACGGAAACCGACGTGGTATACAAGACTACTGACGGTTTCATGTTTGCAACACGCCAAGATCCTGCTCCCAACATGAGATGGGGAAACCAGACTGGTAGCGGCCAGAACAAACTTGGGCCAAGTGACGATCGATGGAAGATCAGATCGAAGACATACGACGGAATTGCAAGGGCAATGGCAGAGCAATGGGGATAACCAACTAACCGGAGAGAACAATGTACGGACTGAATGAAATCGTGGCGATGATTGCCAATAACCAACACGAAGGGGAGTGACATGAACATGTTTGGCTGGAATCAAAACAAGTTGGCGAGAATTGCCGAGTTGGAGGAACAGAATCGGGAATTGCAAGAGATTCGCGAGTCGTTGCTTCACGAGGTAGGACGAATCCAAGGCGAGTTCATGGTAATGCGAGACGTTGTGGACGAATACCGAGAAGGTTCTGAGCAACAACGCAATATCGCCGAGCGATTGGAGAAAGAACGCGATGACTTGAAGGTGCAACTGGAAACTCGCAGAAAACACTTCGTATATCTAAATAACGAAATGGTAATCCTTAATCGCATTTTCCAACAGGCATTCCATGCGCACCGAGGAGGTAATTACATCGTAACGGGATTGGATGCGATCGACGAACGCGATCCAAAGTGAATGAATCCTCAATGAAAAAACCCCGCTATCAAATGGTAGCGGGGTTTTTCGTTCTCAGCCACGTCAATTTTCAGTGGATTCTTTCGCGGGCTTTGATTTTCGCTTCGCTTTTTGCTTACCTCCCTGAGTCGCTCGCTCTTTCCAAGGAACAATTTGCATTCGAGTTCCCATGCGAATCATCCACGGATGCTGTCGAAGGATCATCTCAATCAGTTGCGAGCGGTTCCGATTTCGTTCCTTGGACAATCCGTCCAATGCCGCAAGCGTGTCGTCTTGCAGGCAAATTAACCGGCGTGTCATCTTGCTGCTCATTGGGCGTCAATCCCCGCCATGATCTCTTCGAGTTCGTGCTTCACGCTGTCAATCAGTCTCAATCGGTTCTGATGGTCTTTTTGAGCACCGGATATCGCAAACGGTGAAATCAGGTAGTAATCCCTGCCGTCCGGGGCCGCTTGCTTCAATGCCTGGTACGCCGACTCCAGTTTTGTGAATGCGTCGTCGTAGAACCTGAGCAACTCTTCCTTGCTCGTGCCGTTCAAATGAACTACTGGTATCTGAATTCCCATTTCGATTCCCCGATAAGTGTTGATCCGGTCCCCTTGACTGGATTCGGAGGTAGTATATCATATTGAGCATAACCGTCAAATGACGATTTTCCAACCCAACAACGAGAGTCACCATGAAAGAGCCGCTGCTGATCGTGATCTTGTGCGTTATCAGCTCTGAATTGATGCGACCACTTGAGCCACTGTTTCGCGAAGTAAGAGAGATTCAGCGACAGGACTCCGAAGATATCGTACGATTCTTGCCAGAAAACTACTTCAAATGAAGTTGGCGGACGTAGATCCTTGCATTGATGTTTCGCAGTGAGACCAAAAAAACACCGACAAGCTGCGGCGAATCGTTTCTGTTCGACTAACGCTGTGCAGGTTTCCCGGCGTCGTGAAGAACACCAATCGTCCAGCCTTTGGTTTTATGACGGCTGTTGCTCCGTCATCGCATTGCATGACCAGTTCGCCCCCGACTGCATCGTCCACGTAGAGAATTGCCGTTGCTTCTCTCTTCCAGTTTAATGTCGGATGCCTGATCGTGTCGTAATGCCTGCCGAGGATTGATCCAGGTTGCATCTGATGAATTCCAGCCCCATGAAAGCGAGTCGTATCGCCAAACATTCCTTGATGTTTGAACCCACGTCCAATTGATTGCAACTCCGCGTTAATGCTGTCGCTGAACTTCGGGAATATCTTGCTTGCAAGCTTTCCGTTTTCGTATTTGTGCCAATGATCCCACGACTCGTCAGGCCATTCAGATTTAATGGCTTCGATCGTCTCGTAGTCGGCCCATGAGTCAATTATTTTCAGGATCATTTGGGTTGTACTCTTCGTATTCAACCACCGTCATGAAGCAGTGAATCTCATGGCAGCAGTTGGGGATATATTTGGCGACTTGGTGATCCGTCAACGCGGGGAACAAAGGGCGAAGCTCGTGGTACGCCTCGTCAATCTGGTAGTGGATGTTGTCTAGTCGGAATCGCTTTCCAGTTGATTTCCAGATTGATCGACTTTCTTGACACCACGTTCTGATTGCCCTGTCACTAATGACGTGAACATGACCACCAAACTCAGGTACTCCGTGTACCATTGCGTTTGGGTGGAGCCAGTGAGGAAGTCGTATCTCCACACTTGCCCCAAGTTTGCAAACCCTCAGCACGTCAATCATTAACCCAATCGCATTCTTGACATGCTCCAAGCAATGAGACGAATAAACCATATCGACTGAATCGGATTCAAATGGAAGTTTTCCGTGCTCGAAGTCAATAACGACATCAGCACATGATTGGCCGTCTAGGTTAATGAACCCATCACCTTTCGGGAGCGTTCCGCCGCCGATTTCAATTTTAACTTGACTCATGTTGTCCTGCATTCTTTCCACACGCGAGACTTCTCTTCCAATTGAACCCATGCCGAAGGTTCGTACAAACTTCCGACGTTATCCCCAAACAGGCACGCTGACTCTTCCGGCTTGAACATCAATCCCGGCCAGCTTTCAACGCCGAAAAACTCTCGATCAATCGTCTTCCATTTCTGAGTCTTGAAAACATCGTCGTTCCGAAACCAAAAGAACGTACCGCTGTAATGCCATCGGTTGTTGTTTGGGGTTGTGAACTCCCCAAATCGACGCAACGACCCTGCGATTGAAAATGTCTCCAATGCCTTGGCTACACTTTCAAAATCATCCAAACACGAATCGTACATGACCTGACCCCATTTCACTGTGATCGAATCATCCGAATGCGTGACCGCTTTCCCTTGGCAGTAAAACGTGATCTCGTTCGGATCAATGGAAACGACATTGGACATGAGCCATTCAAATGTCGCGACCTCTCGAAGGTGCTGGTCGTTGGGAAACGCCTCGACCACATCCCATTCCAGTCCGATACACCGAGAGTACGCAATGACTTCATCGGCAGAGACAGTCTTCAGGTTTCGTCCCCCAACATCCGATCGTTCGTCGATTGCGATTGCCAAGACTTTTTTGTTGTTGAATAAGTGATCTCTCTTCTTCAGTTCCTTCAGGTTCCATTTCCAGTTGTTGTTTGATGCGACCGGAAGCAAGTGCATCAGTAAGTTTGTTTTGGGAGAATCCAGTTTTCGAGTTTTGCGAACCGCCGGAAACCATTTGTGACCAGGGCACTCCTCAATTCGAGAAGCGGTCTTCAGTGCAAGATTGCATCCACACCCGCCGCACCACCCCGCTTGATTGAGCGTGCAGGTTTCACACGTCAGCAATCGTGCCAGCTTCGTTTCCTCGTCCGTCAGTTGCATTCCGTCGCCAATGAATCGCGTCAATGCTTGGGTGGCGTTTACAACGTATTTTGATAGCGTCATTCGCACCGGAGCCGCACTTGTGCAACCGCTGCAAGGTACGGGTCCATTCACGCTTCGTGACGGATCGCAAAACGCAGGGGGATTCGGAACTGGATTCTCAGGTTGCGTTGCCCCAAGTTTTCCGAACTCCCATGCCATCCAGTATTTTAATCCGCAATCTGCACACGGGGCAGTCCCATTGCATAACTGGAATGCAGTGTCGTTCTTGTCCATCTGATGCCGATTGCAAAACCCTGGGCCTTGACATTGACATAACGTATTCATGATTCCCCTTACTCAAACAGCGTAACGTAAATTGTTGGATTGGTTAAGGAACTTCCGCCGCAACATCCGATCCCGCCAGTCGTAAACACAAAATGAGACAGAATTGGATCGCATGACCCTCCTGAATCAGTTGCGTTCGCACTGGTGCATGGATTTCCTTCAAAGAACAGATTCTTAAACCCACACCCCGTGGATAGTTTGATCGTGTGGCCACACATACTTCCTGTTCCGACCCATTGTTTTAAGATTCCCTGATATGCCAACGCAATCGTAAATGTCGGACATGTGTAGCACGTCGTTGTCACCGAAGCGTAGATGATCGAAGGAAAGTTTGTTCGACCATCTGGACAACACGCGGGAACATTGACGGTGCATGTGCTGTCGCAACCTACGCATTTGAGGGAATAGAAAATTGGATGATCAAACGGTTGTCCGGCAGTAGGGCTTTCAAATAGCGGCCAATCTGCAAATGGGCGAGGGCATGGATTCATTGTTCTGTCGAGCAGCACTGGGGCGGGACTGACGCTGGAAACAATGTTGTGATTCCCGACTTCAATCAGAGATAGGTAGCAGCGATCATCAATCTTGCAAGGAGTCCCAGCCCCCTTATTGTAGATCAACGTCGTGCTGATATGGACGCTGGTGATTGCAATGTCCCAAAGCGTCACTTGATCAATTCCACCGAATAACCATTGCCTACTGACAGTAGAGTCTTGTCCTCCGAAGCACAGAAATCCTGCTGTCAACGGAAGCATTCCCGTAAATGACCCTGTTTGAATTGCGGTCTGATTGATTTGTAGGAACATTTGCTTTGAAATGTCGTCAACCGAGATTACGAAATACGTCCAAACGCCAGTTGTAATGAACGCCGCCGCTGGCGAAGACACTGCGAAGAATGATGTTCCGTTTGCAATCGTGAACACAATCTTGTTTGTCGATGCCTGATACCACAATTTCCAACTGTAGCCATTGATGTTGTCGCCATTTGTCGTCTTGGCCAGAATCGCTTGGTCCGTCAACAATGAATCAAATTTGACCCAGCCTGTGAACGTGAAGTTGATTCCCGAAAAGCTCATGGCCAATTGAGCAGTGGAGTACAGCAAGCTATCGCCCGTGAATTTCGCACACTTGGCAATCAATCCCGTTGCCGAACCAGTGTTCCCCAAGCTGATTAAGCTGTTCGTTCCGCGTGAATCCAGTCTCGTGCCCGAAGTTTCGTCCATGCTCCAACAACTCAAGAAGTTGATTGAATCAAGGTAAACGTCATTCAATGGACCAAGGTGAACCACCGCTCCATTTGAAAACCTCCATGAGTTGTTGTACAGGCACGCAATCATCGACTGCGGAGTGTCGGACCCTGTGATCGTCAGGCACATGCAATCACAGATGCAATCGCAATTGCAGCACAAATTGCGAAGCGGGCTTTCATCTTGAATAATCACGCCCGTATTGGTTACGCATTTTGGTCGTCCCGTGATCGGAATGTGATCCACTCCGGTGATGTAGATGTCGTACCACGCCGCCCCATTGAACACCGAGAACTTTGTTGATCCTGCGTTGTCGTAACTGAGGGTTTTGCAAAACGAGTTGGGGGCGTTGCGCTGCGTTGCATCAATAATTTTCGTGCAACCGTAGGAGTTTTCATCCACCCCCAATGCCCGACTTCTGATTGCAAACACGCATTGATTGTTGATGACCAAGAAATAGAACGTCACGTCAATGTTGGTTCCGGCGACCGCAATCCCGCTGATGCTTCCCGTTCCAAGCCCGTTGTTGATTTGATACAGGGGTTGATTTGTTCCCAGTCCTGTTGTTGGCGAAGACGTGCAAAACAGTTTGAAGATTGCAGACCCTGTAATATCTGCGGTCTCGGGAGTAAACGTAAACGTCACTGCGGTTTCAATCCGCTCCCGGCGTTTCCGCCGGGAGAAACGTCGGGAAGATCTTATTGGTTCTCTGGCTTGTCAGTTTCAATC
>JBAXBD010000005.1:0-27265 GCA_037142165.1 Schlesneria sp.
TTCCTCTCCCGTTTGCAGGTCATAGCTCATCATGCGGCGGTTACGGCCGCATGATGAGCTATGACCTGCAAACGGGAGAGGAAAAGTGGAGCGTCGTCGGAATGCCGTCGGCCACCTGCCCGACTCCGGTCGTCGGCGACGGTATGCTGTACTTTTCCGGCTGGTCCCCGGGTGACTCCGAGGACAGTGAATTCAAGTTCCCGAAATTCGACGATCTTCTGAGCTCCGGTGACGCCAATAAGGACGGTCAGCTCTCGCGCGAAGAAAGCGAAAAGACTTTTCTAAAGGGCTTCTTCGACAACAATGACACCAACAAAGATGGGCAGATCACGTTGGAAGAATGGGACGGCATGATCAAGTATATGTCCGCCGGAAAGAACTCGGTCTTTGCCGTGAAGGCTGGTGGCCACGGGGACATTACGAAGACGCATGTTGCATGGAAGAAAACCAAAGGAATGCCGTACGTTCCGAGTGCAATCCTTGTCGGTGGCCAGTTTTTCATGGTGAAGGATGGAGGGCTCTGTACGTCATACGACGCAAAGACGGGCAAAGAGATCTACGTTCAGAAGCGCGCTGTGGCAAATGGCCGTTATTATGCGTCACCCGTTTCCGCCAATGGCAACATCTACGTTGTCTCGCTCGACGAAGGGGCTTTTACGGTGCTGAAAGCGGGAACGGACAGCCCTGAGGTCGTCGCCGAAAATCCCAAACTGGATGAGAAGACCAGCGCCACGCCAGCGATTGTCGGCGACACACTTTACGTTCGAACAGCCAATCATCTCTGGGCATTTGCAGAGAAACAGTAAAACCCCACATCCCCTTTGTAGATAGCCGACACCGGCGTTTCACGCGTGTCTGACGATGGGTTCAGATGTGGGTTATCGTTTGTGTTAATTGTTCACGGGAAATGCAGGGGAACAGCCTCATTTTCATTGGCTCACCTTAATTCAGGCGCCTGTTACTTAACTGAGTTCGGCGCCTTCCGCCATGAAAATGCGCCAGTCCCCGGCCCGCGATCGGTCACTCGTTTGCGCTTGGTCATATCTCACCCCGTCTTTCAGCTCTTATGATTTCGACTCGCGCCAGGTCGTTGGCCATTACTCGTGAATCGCTGGTTGTCATGATCACCTTCCAAACATTAAGAAACCTGGCTTGAATCCCCATTTACTCGCGACTTTTTTATTTGTAGTTTTTGTGTTTCTAGCGATTTGCAGAGTCAACGATTGCATGCAGGCGGAATCCCGGGATTCGCATCCGGAGTTCGACCGGGAACGACAGCGCGGCAGGTACGTTCATACCCAATGTGCGCCCGTTTTCCTGATGTATTTCGGTGACATTGCTCTTTGAAACTTCGGATCAAATTGATTGCGGATCGCCCCCGCTGCCATCAATAGGAGCGGGCTGGTCCGCCTACGTCTGTTATTTACCCAAGGGTGCGGTCGGTCAGTGTAGGATCGGGAAACGCTCACGCGATCGTGTTGGGGGATTTTCCCTGATTGATTCGTTTCAATGTTTGGATTTGACCGCACCCTTCGACATGCATTTTTGTCGCCGTTTAGCCGCCAATGTTGCGCAGAAATCCCATAGTTGCGCAAAAGCCGCCATACTCGCGCAACAGCGTCGAGCAACCTTTCATGCAGGCGGAAAGCCAAAAAACGACTGATTTCCGCCATAGTTGCGCAAAAGTCGCGTATTTGCGCAAAAGCTGCGATTGATGGTCAAGGTTATGAAAAAAACTCAAACCGATACGATTTCGGCATTTACAACACAGTGGCAAAACGGCTCGCCCCGGTTCGCCTGAATTTAGAGACGGGGTAATATGTGGGAATACGTGGACTTATCCCACGCAACGAGTCTTTTCTTATTGCGCGTCCGACTTCATTCAGCCGTTACGCGAACTCCGAGTTTTGCAAGTTCTTGCAACTGTGCTTTACCGGTTTCGTTCAGTGGGTTTCCGACAAGATAGAGTTTCCAGTACGGAGCAAAGCGGCGTTCGCCAGCGATGTCCTTTTTAGCCATCTCAACGAGCGTTGAAAGATCCGATAATTGATTCCGCTCGAGGAACGTATATCGCATCTCGGTCATCTCACTGAGTGCTGAAATATCCTTGATCTGATTGTCTTTCAGATCGAGTCGTTCCAGCCATTTCAATCCTTTTAGCGGTGTAATATCGCTCACTTTGTTCTTGTCGAGATAAAGCGCATGCAGCTTGGGGAGTTCCGCCAGCGGCTGAAGTGATTCGATCTGATTGCGACTGAGATAGAGAGCCCCGAGTGCTTTCAGATTCTGAACCCCTTCGAGGCTGGTAATCTGATTGTCGTCCAGTTGAATATATTGGAGCTTGGTTAGTTTTCCGAGAGGCGAAAAGTCGACAATCTGATTCTTCGCCAGATCGAGAGATTGAACATTGACGCATTCTTCCAGCGGCTTGAGATCTTTGATCTTGTTTCCGGTCAGCTTAATGAGAGCTAGGTTACGGCATTTTTCAAGACCTGAGAGGTTTTCGATTCCTCGACTGGGGGCTTCCAGAAAGAAAATTGTCGCGACGTCTTCATCAGTAATTTTTTTGGATTTGTCCGTTTTATCGATCTGTTTCTTCTTCAGGATCTCGCGAATAACGGTATCAAGATTCGCATCGGGAAAATCGATATCCGCCGCTCGCAGAGGCGAACTGACAAACAATGCGGCGATCATCCCTAACGCAAATATCCGGCACAGCATCGTAGAATCTCCAGCAGTCACGCTTTAATTTAGATACTCAATCTGACGAGCATCGCTTGTAAATCAACACGCACTCTACCGAACAGGATGAACGATTCACAACCGAACGGGACATGGGATTCCATGCCGATTTACCTTTGACGAGGGGAAGATGACGGTGGTGGTGTCGATTATTGCATCGTCAATCTTCGAAAATTGGATTCTGTGACGCTGAATCGGAGTCTGAGGAGAAGCAGTGACTTCACCGATGTCAACCAAAGATCACTGCTTGACCAAAGACGGTCAAGCAGTGGCACAGGAATCGGGAAAGCATTACTTGTCGACTTTTCCGCTTTCGATCGAAGTCCGGTTGTCTGTCTCCTGCTTTGAATAGAGCCTGATATTTAAGACACCGTCTGGGATTCCTCTCACTTCGATCGGCACGCTTCCCACAAGGCTCGGCGGTCCAAAGCCGTCCGCGAATTCGTAAGGCAATGGGCGGTTGGTTATGACATAGGCGCGCTCGACATCGGTCAGTCGTCTTGGAGGTCTAGTGAAATGACTTGGTCTGGTCAGCCCATCGATCTGTTGGGCAGGTAGCTTTTGAAACCGCAACCAGGCAGTCATCTGATATGAATCTGTGTAGACGGGAAGGGAGTCACCTCGTTCCTGGATCAACCGAGCCACTTCGCGCGTCGCCGAATTCACGGCAGTCTGACGGTGGATGCGGTCAAGTTTTATCGGAACGAACGGCAGCGGCCAAATCAAATGCACGAAGAACAACAGGACGGCGATTGTTGGTGGTAAAAACGCCGCAGCGGTTGACCGTCGCCAGAATCCTGATTCGCGTACAGATTCATACCATTCCGCCGCCAACGGCCAGAAGGAAACGAAGCAGACTAACGCCCAATTCCCTTCGAGTCGGGTCTGAGTCGATTTATACAGAAAAAACGCCAGCGGTAAGGCGTAAAGACAGGCGCAGACTCGCAGTTTAGGATTCTGGCTTAATCGAGTGAATCGTGAAATGACCCATGGGAACAGATAAAACGGCAATGTGCCAAACGCCAATATTTGAACGCCGATAAATTCAACGATCGAGATTAACGAATTCGGTGTTTTTTGAGCCGAGTGCCGCCATTGAAAAAGTAATGGTTCAAAGTTCTGCTGGACGTTATAGATCAAGATCGGAGACGCAATGGCGAACGCGACGACTCCATGGAAAATATAGCCTTTCAGCCAATGTTGCGATGGTTGTCGAGTCAGCAGAAGACTGACGAAGGCGACGGGAACCGCGAGACCCATTGTATATTTACTGAGAACACCGCCCCCCAGGATGATTCCCCCGATCAGCCACCATCGAAGGTCAGCACGGCGCGCATCTTCAGGCACGCCATCACTGGATGGCGCCATTCGTCTGTGCAGTTCAACAAGCCACCAAAGATAGGCCGCCCAAAACATCAATAACGGAGAATCCGGGGTCATCAAGACCGCGAGAAAGGTAAAAACGGGAGTCAGAAGAACGCCCCAGATCAATGGGCGAGAAGAGGTCAACCGGCTGATGACGTAAAGCGCGAATGCCGATGCAATACAGGCAGGAACCCGAAACGCAAAAATCGAATCACCGAACACCGCAGTCGATAACCGAATCAAGACAGCCGTCATCGGTGGATGATCGTAATAACTCCATTGCAGATCTTTTGACCAGCACCAGTAATACACCTCGTCATCGGCTGCAGGAAGTAATGCCGCCAGCACGAGGTAGATCACGAAAACGACTGCGATCTGCTTAAGGCGTTGTTTTTCATCCATGAAAGACTCTCTTTGACCGTCGTCCGTGACGTTATTCATTGCCTACTTTTCTCGTCGTTCGAAGATGACGACATGCTGTCGAGGTAGAGTTGCGACAGTTTCCTTCCACTTCAACTGGAACTCGGGCTGTCCGATTTCCTTTTTGACCTGACCTTCCGTCATTTTGTGAACGAGTTTAATCGGGACCTGAGGATCTTCACGTCGATATTCAACGAATGCAACCCGACCGCCGGGCTTCAACGCTTTCGATAGTTCAAGCATCATTTCGTAGGGGAATTCGAATTCGTGGTAGACGTCCACCATCAGAGCCAGGTCAATCGAGGCTGGCTCCAGTTTTGGCGACTTATCCGTACCAAGCACAAGTTCCACATTTTTAATGTTGCGGTTTTTAATCTTGTCACCGAGCAGATCGAGCATTTCCTGCTGAATGTCGACGGCCAGCACCTTACCTGTTTCACCAACCTCATGAGCCATCATCATCGTGATGACACCTGAACCAGCTCCCACGTCCGCGATGACTTGCCCAGGTTTTAGCTTCAACTCGCTGACCAGCTCGCTTAAGCGTTCTTCTTCTTCCCGTTCAGGACGTTCCAACCAGGGTGCGCCGTGGAAGGTCATGACCATCGCGATTTCACGACCCATATAAAACTTTCCAGAACCATTCGGATCATGGATCTTTTTCGTCTGATATCGATCCTTGATTTTTACGGCAGGCTTCGCAGGATCTTCAACGGCTGGTTGTTCCTGAGCGGCAGCCTGAGACAGGACTGAACCTCGAGAAAGCAATAACAACAGCAGGCCACTGAGCACCGCGCAGAAGACGCAACAGAGTCGAACCGAAGAACGTCGTGAAGTCATTTGGTATTCCATGTCCGGCGGTTCTTAACACGCTATTACTAGAAACCGCGAGCAGATCGGATTTCGTCAAACCCGCGCAGATGATATCCAATCCTGAGATAGTCTAACATCCGACAGAGGGACCTGACGGCGACCCCCATTCCATCGGGACCACTGAACCCGCCAAACTGGCCGCCCCCCTTGAGGTGAGGTTCAAGTTCAAGGAAGAGACCTGGCGCTCCGAGGCTTTTCATTCGAGCGTTCAGCTTCGGAAGATGATCACGCAGGTCACGGAGAATCAATTCGTGCCCTGAATCGCCGATATCGCAGGGGACAAAGTTTTTCAGCCGTTCTTCATCAACAACACCGGTCCACTTGAGATTCGGATCAACGTGATAGTCTTTAATATGGATCCAACCCAGGTGATCCCGCATCGCTCTGTATTCTGCCAGGCAATCGAGTGGCGACAGATTTTGCGACGAGATATTACCACCATCAAAGATGCACACCAGATTGGATCGCCCCACCGATTCGGCCAATGCCGCAAGCATCCGACCATTCTGTCCTACGAGGTTTGCTTCCACTTCAAGGGCAAAAACAAGTCCTGATTTTGCACACAAATCGACGATTGGCCCAAGTCGGTCTGCCGCCTGCTGGACGTATTTTGCCGGATCTTCACCTTTGGGGTGATAGAATGAAAACCCGCGAATTAACTTGGCATCAAGAGCTAACGCGGCCCGAATCGTCATCGCGACATCAGTTTCATGATACTGTCGATCTGGCATAAATTTGTTGTGCGAACCATCATCGAGATCAAGAAGCTTTACTTTTCCCAGCCGCGAACCAATGCTGGCGACATGCATGCCATAATCCGCCTGCAATTTTTTCAGCCGGATCAACTCGTCGTTATCCAGCTCTGTGACATGTTTGACTTTGCCTGCTCCCGTCACATCGACGAATCGCGGGCTATAGTAACTCAGTCCCAAAGCAGCGAGCACTGACAGTTGTTCGATGGCGGTTTTCGAATTCGCTGCTTCATCGGCAAAAGCGCTGAGCACAATGCCCGTTCCCGTGGTCATCGACGACTCCCTCAAAACGTAGTGTTGTTGATTTCTGATTTTGACCGTCAAATACTTTTAGCGTTAATCACACGAAGATCGACTCGCGACAGACACCGAAATGTCTATTGTGCGGACAAGGAGTTAACGAGTTCGATGATCGCCTTACTGTCTTCAGCCGCTTTGACCATCTTATTAATTGAGGCAATTTTGCCGGACTTATTGATCACGAAAGTCCAACGAGCGGTTGTCACTGTTCGCGTCAAAGCTTCTTCTTTGCCGTCGATGACGGCCTTCACTGTCTTTTCACCCGGTGTCACAGGGACACCGAACGCTTCGGCAACCTTTCCGTTGGTGTCAGCAAGCAGGGCGAAGTTCAGCTCGTGTGCCTTCTTGAACAACTGGTGATTTTTTACGGAGTCACCACTGACGCCAACGACTTCCACACCCTTTTCGACAAGCGACTTCATATCGTCGCGAAATCCGCAAGCTTGCTTCGTACATCCGCCAGTCATGTCAGCCGGATAGAAGTAAACGACAATCACCTTTTTTCCAACATGCTCGCTCGACTTCCAGTCATTTCCAGAGTCGTCCTTGGCTTGGAAACCGGGTGCCGGATCGCCAACCTTAAGACCTTCTTGGGCGCGGGCCAGATTAGCGCTTGCAAAAATTCCCAGCAATGTGACCGCGACGCCTAAAAACCGAGTGTTACGAATCATGCAAATATTCCCGGAAAATTAATGAAAAACTAGCCGAATATTCGACCGCTCATGGGTCACCAAATTTCGAGAAAGCGAATACGATCCCGTAGTTGAGATTCTGATGCGACTCGTTTTCTCGTTCCCGCTCAGCGGCTAGCATACGTTCGCTGGAAATCGAGCGTCAACCAATGGACATGGACATGCTGAAATCGCCTTTATTTCGCCGTATCCTGCTGCTCTTCGGCGGCTACGGGATCTTCTGTCTCGTGATCCTTGGACTTTTCAGCTTGTCGATTCCATCAAGCAGTTCGGGAGTTTCGGCATTGCGATGGCGAATGTTGGTTGCGGCCGCGATGTTGCTTGTGCTTGGTCTGTCGATGCTCGCCCAGATGATGCACTGGTGGATTGTTCCTCTTGTGGAATTGACTCGTGCGACGACATTAATGTCTAGCGGCCAACAGCCAGAACGAATAATTGTCGAAAGCGATGATGAATTGGGTCGACTTGCAAACGCATTCAACGAGATGACTCTTAGTGTGGAAACGAGAATGGTCGAATTGCAGAGTAAACAACAACGTGTTACTCGCGATAACGAGCAACTTGCGACCGTTCTGGAGGCCATGGTCGAAGGGGTTATCGCGGTCGATCCCGATGAACGAATCTTGCTCGCCAACACTGCTGCCATTCAGTTACTTGATTTGAAGTCGTTTAACGTCGTTGGGCGTCGCACCTGGGAATCAATACGTCTGCCTCAGATTCACGAGCTTATTCGTCTGACACTCAACGAGGAACAGGAACAGCATCGGATGGAATTCGCGGTTCCGTGGACGGAATCGACCGTTGCTGTCGTGGCTTCCAAACTTCCGGGCACCCCCTGCCCCGGTGCGGTGCTGGTTTTTCATGACGTTTCCGAACTGCGACGTCTGGAAAATTTACGTCGTGACTTTGTTTCGAATGTTTCACATGAATTGAAGACTCCCCTGGCAGCCATCGCCGCTTATGCGGAAACCCTGTTAAACGGGGCGCTTGAAGACGGCGATTTCGGTCGCACATTCGTTGGAAGGATTGCCGAGCAATCCGATCGACTGAATTCGTTGATACTCGATCTATTGGAATTAGCCCGAATTGAATCCAGTGAGCATACGTTGCTCGTTGATGCTGTTGAAGTGAATTCGATTCTCAAAGCAAGCGCCGAAGCGCATCTGGCAATCGCCCAATCGAAGCAGTTAACCCTTGAGAC
This sequence comes from Schlesneria sp., assembly GCA_037142165.1. Taxonomy (GTDB): domain Bacteria; phylum Planctomycetota; class Planctomycetia; order Planctomycetales; family Planctomycetaceae; genus Schlesneria. The sequence goes on from JBAXBD010000005.1 coordinate 8,346, forward strand.
GGCATCTAACGAGGAACATCTTTATGGTCAGGCAGACGCAGAAGGGTTGCGAACGATTGCCGATAATCTGATCGGCAACGCGATCAATTATTCGCGTCCTGGAGGTTCAATCAACGTCCGTTCCCGACGAGAAGGCGAATGGGTTATTTTTGAGGTGCAGGACAACGGAGTGGGAATTGCGAAGGAATTCCAAGCACGGATTTTTGAGCGATTCTTTCGAGTAGATCGCGCTCGATCACGCGAGGTAGGCGGAACCGGATTGGGACTCTCAATCGTCAAGCACTTATGCCAACTGTTTGGAGGGAACGTCAAGGTGTCGAGCCAAGTCGGTGTGGGAAGCACATTCACGGTCAACCTGAGGGCCGTAAGCTGACGTGGTTGCCGAAGTAGCATCCCTGAATAACCGACCTATTCTTGAACCGTCAGTAACAGATGTTTTGCACGTTCGAGTTGCTGGGCTCGTCGAGTGTCAGAGATCGGCGAAGATTGAGCGAATTCCCTGCGTAGTCGATCCTCTCTCACAAACTCGTTTAACAGCAAACAACACCATTTCACACCGTAAACTGGGAAAAGTAATTTCACGTGATGTTCCAACTCGACTTCGGAATGAGGGGCAGAAAGCGCTTCAACCAAATAACTCATTGAATGACGCGGGACTGGCAAATCCTGTTGCCAAAAGAAGTCGCAAATGAGTTTTGCGGGATCATCCCAACCTGCATATTCAAAGTCGAAAAATCGGAGCTTGCCTGTCGGTGTCATCAAGGCATTGTGAAAGCCAAAATCCGACGGTGACAAACAGCGGTCTGACTGCAAAATCTGGTTTTCATATTGCTCGGGATCAACAGAGGATCGCAATTTTTCAACGATCTCTTTCCAAGCCGGTAAGAGAGACGACCGTAACCAATCCTGGAGTTGCGTATCAGTTGCGTCAGTCAATGCCAGCGACGAAAGCCGATTAACCCGGCGATCAACGCAAGCGACGTGTTCTTTCAAGGAAAAACAAGCCTCGGCAGCATCTGAAAGATTTGTTGCCGACGGATGACTGCGGTGCGAGTTCACCTCGGCAACGAACCGTGCAGCCTGTTCGACGTGATTGTCTGCGACCTCGTCTTTTCGAAGCCGCCGACCTTCGATAAACTCGAACAACGCGGCGTGATTCTTTTCGTCACGGGCCAAGGGTTCAGGCCCCCACGTCACACCACGTTGCCAGCAAAACTGAGACCATTCCCATTCCGACGCACATCGGTCACGCAATCCCTGGCCGTCCTGAAAATACTGCTTCAGCAACCATGAACAATCTGGTCCTGAGATACGAAAAGCGCGATTGTTTCGTCCTCCCGTAACTGGATCAACCCGTGGCAAAAGGTTGACCCCCTTCCGTCGCAGCAGGCAAGACGCTAGTTCGGCGATATCGGTTGAGTCCTCACTTGCCATCGTGATCACGCCCCTGCAATCAGCAATGAAACGGCGTCGCGCCATGAATAGAGCCTGCGGATACCGTCTGGCAGCGGTTCATTCCGTTGATGTGGATCAAACAGAATACGACCAACGTTCTGAGGAAACGTTGAGTCGGTCAAAAGTTCCGGAAGATCATCGATAAACCAGTCGCACCCGACGTCTGCAATCCGTTGTAGTTTTTCGCGTTTGGTAAGTTCGAAAAACACTGTCGAGTGGACCGACGACTGGAACGAAACATCGATGATCCCGTAAGTCGCTAGCCATTTCCTCGCAGCGGCATGGAGATCGTAATCCTCACCTGCGATGGGTGAACGTGTCTTATGACTGATGACACAAACGTCCCAGCCAAGCCGACGAAACTCGGTAACGGCATCAATTGCACCTGGAAATGGCGTTGCTTCGAGGATTCGCGAACCATAAGCCTTTCCTTGAAGAGTTGTCCAAACGGATTCGAGGCCTTGTTTTCGCAGGTGATCGCGAACGGCATCCTTTTGACGAGCGACTGATTCATCAACAACTCTGATATCGTGCGCCAAGATCCAGAATAACTGGTCATAGCAAACAAGCGTATTGTCGAAGTCGATCCCGATCCGCATGTCCATCCTCTAGGGTAGCGCCATATCAATCAAGGGACGGGGAACGAGCCCTGCTTCAAGATCGTTCAAAGCGTCGTTGATATTATTCAGCGAATAACGACGTGTTAACAGGCATTGCAGTGGTAACTTGTTTGCCAGGAGCAGTCGTTGATACCGCGGAAAGTCACGGTCAGGGACGTTATCACCGCCCCACGTTCCCAAGATGCGTTTGCCTTGATTTAATTGACGTGGATCAAACTGCCAGAACTCGCCCTGAGGGGCATTTCCTGCGATCACCGTCGTTCCACCTTGGCTGCGTACGGATTCCAGAGATTGCTGCATGACGGACGCTCGCCCCGTCGCTTCGATTGCGATATCGACTCCGCCGGGACAGATATTCTTGATGGCTTCCACGGGGTCTTTTTCTGTGACGCAGATTAAATGAGAAGCGCCCAGTTCCCTGGCAATTGTCAGCTTGTCGGGCTGCCGATCAACGGCAATTAATGGTGTCGCACCACTTGCTGCAGCGGCAGCTAATGCACAAAGCCCTATTCCACCGACTCCGAAGATGGCAACACTCTGACCGGCCCGTACGTCGGCTGAGTTGAAGACCATACCGACGCCAGTGGGTATCGCACAGCCTAGCAGCGCCGCCAGATCATCCGGCATTTCGGCGTCAAGATGAGTAAGCCGATTCTCGCTGACGACTGAAAAGCGGCTGAAAGTTGTGATTCCTCCCGAGTTGACCGTTCGTCCATTCCAAAGATATTGGGTTCCAGGGACATCTCCGCCACTCCCTTTGATCCACGAGAGCACGACACGATCACCTGGTTTCACTCGCGAAACGTTAGGTCCCAATTCCCGTACAATGCCGCTTCCTTCATGTCCCAGACAATGCGGCAAAAACCGATCAGGTCCACGTTGGCCTCGTGCTTCCATGACCTGCGTATGGCAGACCCCGCTGTATACGATTTCAACAAGTACTTGTCCCGGTTTCAGCAGCGGGATTTCCAGATCCACCAGTTCCAGTGGCTGGTTCAATTCGACCAGAATCGCAGCGGGAGTTTTCATTCAAAAAGGCTCTGCTTTGTTGCGGGTGTACGATGAGAATTTGTGATCTTGAACACTCTTGAACCTTGAGCTTTACCCTACCAATGCCTGCCTGATAGCGCTTGTCATTTTTTCAACCGTTAGTCCACACATTTCGAGTGCATGCTCTTGTTCACCTGAATGATGAAGGATCTGGTCAGGAGTACCAAGTCGTAGTAACCGGGCGTTCGCTTGGAAATGATCTGCTTTCCATTCTGCGACGGCACCGCCGAGACCTCCGATTCGCGAGTGTTCTTCAATGGTCACAACGAGTTTTACATCGCGAAACAGTCGACCCAGCAACGATTCGTCTAACGGTTTAACTGTATGCATACTGAAAACGGATGTCTTGATCCCGGTGAATTCCAAATCGCTTGCAACTTCGAGCGTTTGTGGCATCAACGTTCCTGAACAAAGAATCGCAATGTCACTTCCCGATCGTAACTCAAGAGCTTGACCAATCTGAATCGCCGGTCGCGTTTCGTGAACAAGCGGTTCCCCCTTTTTACCAATCCGCAGGTAAGAAGGGCCGGCGAGTTGAAGTGCAGCCTCGAGTAATGACCGAAGCTCCCAGGCGTCAGCCGGTGTGAGCACCGTCATGTTCGGCAAGGCTCGTAAAACCGCGACGTCTTCGCACGAATGATGTGTCGGACCGTTGGATGCGTAACCCAAACCGGCACCGACACCGACAATCACGACGGGGAGACTGGGATAACAAAGATCGACACGGATTTGTTCGAATGCTCGATAGATGGCAAATGAAGCAATGGTATATACGACGGGCTTCAAACCTCCCAACGCAAGGCCGGCAGCGATGCCGATCATATCTGCTTCAGCGACTCCGGTATTGTAGAATCGACTTGGGTATCGTTCCTTAAAATCATTAAAGAGGCGGTTGCCGATATCGCCGCTGAGCAAGACAATTTTTGAATCGCGTTCAGCAAGAGTGGTTATTTCGTCAGCGAAAGCGTTTCTCATGAGGGTTGAAGCTCCGCCAGGGCACGAGCGAGTTCTGACGACGAGGGAATCCGATAGTGCCAGTTATTATCGTCTTCCATGAACGAAACACCCTTTCCTTTGACAGTATGGGCCACCAGCACCGTGGGACGCCCGTCCGCGTCGGGTGGAGAGTTCAGCCAATGAACCAGAGTTGCCACGTCGTGCCCGTCGACTTCGACCGCACGCCAACCGAACGCCGACCACTTCTCTCGTAGTGGAGCGAGAGCCGTCACTTCGTCGCTTCGTCCAGTCGCCTGCCACTTATTGTAATCGATCATGACGGTCAATCGGTTCAGCCGTTGAGCGGGCGCAAACAAGGCACCTTCCCATACCGAACCTTCATTACATTCACCGTCGCTCATCAGGACACAGACTCGGTTGTCACGTCCTTGAATCCGTGAGGCCAGAGCCAAACCAATGCCAACCGGCAAACCATGGCCTAACGAACCTGTCGCGACGTCAATACCAGGAGTCCCTGGACTTGGGTGTTCGCCAAGAGGGCTGCGTGGTTTTGCATAGTCTTCGAGCCACGACTCAGGAAAAACGCCTTTCATCGCTAACGCAGCATACAAGGTTGTGGCAGCATGCCCCTTGCTGAGGATGAAACGGTCTCGACTTAAGTCATTAGCAATCGCAGGGTCAAGCTGCAGGCCACCCCAATACGCTGCGACAACCATTTCGACGCACGATAAAGACGAGCCGAGATGAGGCGTTCCCGCACGATGAGACAGTTCGAGAACCGTCTTTCGGATGCGTCTGGCGATCAGATGCAATTCGTCAACGCTGGCGGTCACTTCAGATTAACCTCTTGCATACGTTTGATGTTGAAATAAGTCGATCTCGTCATCGAATCAGGAAGCTTTCCACTTCGAAATGCAGTGACCAGCCCTCGCACGGCATCTTCAATCGAACGACGTGGTCGATAGCCAAGCACGCGTTGGATTTTGGCAGACGAGATATGGTACGACCGCAAATCGTCTGACGGAGTTGTAACAATTTCGATGTTTCCACATTCAAATTCTTTTTCAACGACTTGTTTCACGATCAATGCTAAGGCCGAAACGCTGTGATTTTCATACCCGGCATTGAAAACTTGACCTCCAATTCGTTCAGCCGGTTCCTTCAGAACCTGAAGATAGAGATCGGCCATGTCTTCGACATGAAAATTCGGTCGCAACTGTGATCCACCGAAGACCGTAATTCGTCGATTGCAGACGGCATGGTTCGTCAGAATGTTAACGGTCAAGTCCAGACGCTGCCTGGGGGAATAACCGCACAACGTCGCCGGCCTCAAGACCAACGTCGTAAAGTCCGCCGATTGTTGTTCGAGCAGAATCGGTTCGCAATCCGCTTTGAAACGACTGTAATCTGTCAATGGTCTCAGCGGATGATCTTCTGTCACATCGGGCGAATCGCTGATCCCGTAAACACTGGACGACGATGCAAAGATAAATCGACCTACGCCTGCTTCTCGGCTCAGTTTCACCAATGGGGGAAAGGCATCGAGGTTGATCGAACGCCCCAAAACTGGATTCAGCTCAAAACTTGGGTCGTTACTGATACAGGCCAAATGGATCACCGCATCGCATCCGGAAACGGCGCGAGCAACAACGGCCGAGTCACGCAGGTCCCCTTCAAATTCTTCCAGCATAGCTGAACGGCAGTCGTCGAAGACGTGTTTGCCATAGAGATACAGGTCTAAAACTCGTACGCGATAGCCCGCAGCCAGCAGTTTGGGAACCAGCACTGCTCCGGCATAGCCTGCACCACCAGTCACCAGTACGGTTTGGATTGAGTCCATTCAGCTTTCCTTCACTGACTCGAGTATTCCAGGGAATTCAATTATCGGCATCAGAATCCATTTACAAATCCGATCGACTCGTTGCGGTTTGCACCGGTTCGGTAATCAAGTCGGCGTTTGGGATTTACTGGCGATTGTTCATTTCAACAAGTGCTCAATATGGCGTGAGAGTGGAATTCGCTCAATGGACGCCTTGTTTCCCACCGTCGCCACCGCTTGAGCACCAACAACGTTGCCGATGAAACCCAGTACCTCAAGCGGAGCATCTTGGACGGCACATAATGATGTAATCGAGAGAAATGCGTCTCCGGCACCGATTCGGTCGACAACATTCGAAGCGAATGCCGGAATGTCCACATGCCCTTCTCCAGAACGATAAGTACTACAGCCTTTTTTGCCTCGCGTCACGACGATGCGAGAACAATTCAATCGACGCGCGACATCTTCCATCATCGGGCGCAAGTCGCTTCGCCGGTCTCGCGACTCCAACCGCATTTCATTTTCTGCGATGCAGACGAAATCGGCTCGGGGATAGTTCGAGATCACGTGATAGCCGAGGTTTCCAGCGTTGGACTGCGTATTCACAGCAAGAAACCGACTTTCGCAGCAAAGCAAATTGATCATTTCCTGTGTCAGAAATCCGTGTCCAGAATCAACGACGATCGTTACATCGAAATCCGAAAGACGCCCGGACAAAGACTTGGTCCATGCCGCGCTTTCATCTGCAGTCGGAAGTGCGTCATTCAGTTCATAGACTTCAAACAGCTTGCTGTAAAAGTATTGTTCAATGAATCGTCGCTTAACGATCGTGGGAGATCGGTGTCGAAATAGAAAAGTGGGTTCAACGTTTTTCTTCAGCCTCGAACGAATGAAATCTTCCTCGGAATTCACGTCGCCCAGAATCGAGTGCAAAGCAACGTGATCACAAAATCCAGCGACATGATTGGAAACGGCAGCCGCCCCGCCGACGAACCGATCACTGCTGAGCGATTTGACGACCAGGGTTGGTTCCTTAGAGGATTTTCCGATCGCTTCCACATACTGATAATCGTCAATGACGGTCTCACCAACGACCAGAACTTTTAATGCACGAGACTGATCTAAGAATTTGAGAATGTCACAAGTTTGATACCGGGCCGAGAAGTCAGCCAGATAATCGCTGACTTCCTGCGGAAATACCGACAGATGTCGATTGACCAAGTGCGAAGCGCTGAAAGTCATATCGTCTGTGAACTCAAGACGGCCCCCGACGGACAAGACGGCGTTCTCTTCGAGCCCGATTGCTCCGGTCAGGTCCTTTCCGCCCCGGAATTCCGAACCTTTGACAAAAACGCTTGGCTTAAGAGTCTGAATTGTTTCGATAGCTGTCGGCCAGCGATTCACAGCAACGAAGTTCACGGTTTCGAGAGCTGCGATTGCCTCGGCACGAAGGTCCTCAGGGAACACCGGACGGTGCGGTCCCTTATTCACAAACCGGTCGGGTGTCACCGTAACGATCAAGATATCGCCAAAATTTCGTGCTGCCGCGAAATGTCGAATATGGCCGATGTGCATCGGATCGAAAACACCGTGACAATGAACGACTTTTTTCCCTTGAGCTTGATGCAAGGCAATTTCGCTGGCCAACGTCTCAATTGAGAGAATCTTGCGCCGTGCGGAGTCGTCATTCGAAGAGAGAGTCATGAACGATCTTGTTCCATCCCCGCTCATATCGCGGTTCTTTGACGGGTTGTGTACTTGCGATAAAAACTATTTTCTTGTCCGTTTCTTTTGGATCTGACGGCGAGCCCCGAATGCTCTGTCCTGCTAGACATCAAAAATACGGCACTTATTTCCTTCCAGGCAGAGTTACGCCGGAATATTGCCTTATGTTGGTGATTCCAATAGCGATACGCGATTGTTTGAGCAGCTACAGATCTGCAGAATCTGCCGATCTGTAGCTGCTCAAACAATCGATGCTTTCTGAAATCATATCTGATCGCGGCCCGAGATCGTACCAACCAGGAGGCTTTCGTCGACTGGGGGACTTGCGCACTTTGGCAAGCTTCTCGTGATTAAGCCAAAAGTGCACGACTTAACGGTTTTTGCCTCAACCGACGATCACGACTTTTCCGAAAACTAGAGATAACCGCTAGAGGCGGAATAGCCGTCAGAGTCTGACATGCGCCGGACTCAAGGGAAGACGCGGTAATTTAGGGTAGGTTTTCGCAGCAGGACGCTGGAGCAACCGATGAATCTCTCAGTCAAACGGTGTCTATTGGGCTTGGTTGCCTGGGCAACCATGTTCGGAATCGCACGGGCTCAATTCAATGAGCCGGCCGGCACTGTGCAAATCGGCCAGCCCGCCATCAATGGCGGGCAGGTGATGCCACAAGGGCCGTCTTCGATTTCCGACTACGGTGCACAACCGCTTCCGAGCGGCGCCGGGTCACTTTACGGTATGTCCAGTGTGGATCGTATCTTCGCACCACGGGTCAACATCGATTCGCGCGGTGGTGGCCTTTATGGTTACCAGGCGGGATACACGAACATCGGTATCTTCGCCCCGTATAAGCTCGATGAAGATTCGATCCTGTTCGTGCACGGGATGGGGATGATTACCTACGATAGTCGCGGTGGCGCTACGGTAGGAACCGGCTGGCGACACTGGATGGAAGGACTCGACCGAATCGTCGGCTTTTCGGTCTGGTTTGATTTTGACAATGGTCACGCACAACCCTATCAGCAGGTTGGCCTCAGCTTTGAATCGCTCGGTCGATATGTCGACTATCGCGTGAACGGATACATACCGATCAGCAACGCGGACCACGTACTCTATAGCCAATTGACTCCAAACGCGGTGCTTTATGGCAGTGGAATTGGCCTGATCCGTAATAACACTGTTGAACAGTCCTATACCGGATTCGATGCCGAAACCGGTGGACCAGTGCCGTTCCTGGGTCGTTATGGTTTGAATGCTTATATCGGTGGTTATTACTTCACTGGCAATGGCCAGAAGGGTGGAGATTTCACCGGTGTGAGTGGGCGAATACTGTCGCAGATCAACGAAGACGTTCAGTTCGGTGTCCAAGTCACCGACGATCACGTGTTTGGTCTGAACACGCAATTCCAGGTATTCGTGAATCTGCCAAGTGGCAGACCTGGTCGTTGGTTCCGAAACCCACGGGTTCACGACAGGCTGGTTCAGAACGTCTTCCGCCAGAATCGTGTGATTGCGAAAACCAGCAGCTATACAACGACCGATGTTGCCATCGATCCCAGCACACACCGTCCATACTTCGTGGCTAACATCAATCCGAATCTCGCGACCGGCGGCAACGGACAGGCAAACAGCCCGTTCAACAGCATCGCCCAGTACGAAGCACTCTCGCTTGCCCAGCGTCAACAATATGACATGATCCTGGTCCAAGCACGCACCGATGCATCAAACACGAATCTTGATACGACAAAGACACTCGAATTGTTCAGCGGCCAGCACCTGTTGAGCACTTCGATGGCACACACGTTTACGGCCGCAAATCTTCCTGGCCAAACCTTGACGTTGCCGGGCTACACTGGCGGCTCTGCACCAATGCTGTTTAACAGCTCGGGGGGTGATGTCATCACCTTGGTCGGCGGAAACGCACTTGGAATGGAAGTTTCTGGTTTCCAGATTACCGGAAGTGCGACAGGCAATGGCATTCGCGGCAACAACAATTTCGCTGTGAATATCAACAACAACGAAATCTTGAAGGGGTTAAATGGCGTTTCGCTGACCAACCTTTCGGGAACATTCACCTCCGGAACTTATCCGACTGGAAAGATCCCAGCCGGTTCGGAAGCCCAGTTCACCAACAACAACATACACGACAACGTGAGCGACGGTATCAACGTCACCAATCACGGTTCACCACCGTTTGTTAACCCGCTGGAAGTCCTTGTCCAGGGGAACACGTTCAATAAGAACGGTAATTCTGGTTTGAAGCTGAATGCGGAAGCAGGTGCTTCAATCGGGGGTCTGATCGGCGGGACAAGTACTGCGGCTGTCGGAACCACTCCTGCTGTGGTGGCACCGAACACCTTTAGTAACAATTTGCAGAACGGACTGGAACTGGACGCTAACGGCGGGACCCTGAACTTCAAGACGCCGGTCTCCACAGCGGCTACTCCCGTCACCCCAACCGGGATGACTCTTGTCACGCCACCAGCATTTGGCGTCATCAACAACGTCTTCACAGCGAATACGTTGGATGGTTTGCACATCTACACGACCAACAATTCAGTTAGTACCTTCAACGTGGTGAATAACAACTTCGGACTGGCGTCGACGTCAGCGGTCAACAATTCTGCAACCGGAAATCAGCGATATGGTATTGGCCTGATCTCCGACAGTGGAACCACGGACATCACCATCGGCGGCCAATTAATTAAAAATGCTGACGGCAGTATTTCGAACCCCGGAAACGCCTTCAATTTCAATAACGTTTCTGCAATCAACCTTGATGTTTCGGGTACAGCAGCACTGACCTACGACATCACGAACAACACGATCTCCAATTCAGCGTCCGTTTCAACGCCTGCACCGCACGATGCGTTTTCGTTCTCCTTTAATGGAATCAGCGGAACCGCTCCCTTTACGATCACAAACCTTTCCGATGCAGGTGTCAATATTACCAGCGTATTGTGGGACCTTACTGGAACACCTGCGAATATCGCAAAGACCAACCAGGGCCTGCTGGGAACTATCAACCCTGTTGTGCTTCAGCCGATTAATGACACTCTCTTAAGTTCGCTCAACAATAGAAATGTGATCTCAGGTTCATCGCCGCTCCTTATGACCGCGACTAATCTGCCTGCAACAAATGCCAACTCAGGGCTTGCCGCGAACACCCAACTGTTGCCAATGGGCTTCACGGGATTCGCTCCCAAGGATGTCTTCAATGCCACGGCCCGGTTTGAACAGAATGGCGGAAGCACGCCACTCACTTCGGCGGCAACGAACAGCTCGTTGCTGACAGTCACCTTCAGCAATGGCCTGACGGCGACCGGCAAGGTTAATCAGCCGCTTACGACCAGCACTGCTGTTGAGGCCTCTGGAGGCGTCTTCGGCTCATCGACACCTGGTGCTGGAAATGGCAGCGATGGAATCCATGTCATCGCATCCGGAAACGCAACGCTCGGTAGTTCGACCACACGGTCATCCATCATTGACACCAACCACGTCACTGGATACGGCGGATTCGGCATTCACGTCGAAACGGCAGGTAATGCAACTGCTTCGAACGTGGTCATCCAGAACAACACCTTATCTTCGAACGGACTCGGCGTAGTTGACGGAAAGCCCGTCTTCTCGGGAGGCGGTGTTGAGATTGGTCGTAACGACAGCTCGAGTCTGAACGCGATTCTTGCCTACAACACAATCAGCTCCAATTTCAACTATGGGGTTGTGTTGTCGGCCGATGGGACTTCAACTGGCGGGTTGACCGTGTATAGCCACGACAACACGATCACCAATAATGCCAATAACGGACTGCTGTTGCAAAACTCGGGTAACGCTGTTCTTAACTACTCAAATAATAACGATACGGTCAGTGGCAATGGATCGGCTTCAGGAGAGAACTCCTCAACAACCGGAGGTGACAACCTCTCAATCGTAGTCAATGGAAACGCAACTGAAAATATTACCCTGACCAACTTCGTCTCCAGCAATACGTCCGGAAGCGGATTGAATCTTAATGGGCTCGCCACGGGTAGTGGCCTGTCCGCAACGACGAACGACAACAGTACATTAAACCTTCTGATCCAGACAATTCCTGACGCAAGCTTCACTGGCATGAGTTCGTTCTCGAACAACAAGGTCAACGGAATCGTGTTGAACAGCAACGGCACTTCGTATATGCACGCGAGCATCTACGACACCTTGATGAACAGCAACGGACAGAATGGAATCCTGTTCAATCGAACAAGTGCATCGCTTGTTCGAGCGAATATCGTGGATAGCTTCATGCAGGGCAACGGCGTGAACGGCCTGCGGTTCTACGGACTTGGAAGTGATCCGCAAGATCCGAATCAGCAATTCACTGGAACTCCAAATCGAATCAATCTGATTGGGGATTCACTGAATAACAACGGATTAGCTGGCGTCGGACAAGGTGCACGAATCGACCTTTGCGGCGATTCGCTCCTGGTTCTTAACGCTAATGACACGACATTTAATTCGAACGCCCAGAACGGCCTTCGAATCAATCTCGCCCTAGGATCTTCGTTCGGGTATGAGCTTGGAAACGAACGGTCAGTGCTGGATAACGTGCAAATCAACGACAACGGATCGAATGGTATCTTCCTGACCAGTTCGATCACACCAGTAGATACAACGAACAATAACCCGATTCTCACGTTCGATGCACCGTCAACCACATTCATGCAAGTCAGTGCGAATACAGGAAGCACAGAAATCAATCACAATGGTTTTGGTGTGAACCCCACAGGGTTAAGCGGGGTCCTGATGCAGTACCTCGGCGGCAATCATGACGTCCTGATCGAAGGGGACGTAGCTCATGCAACACCGTTATACTCGACGGTGATCCAGGCTAACGCAGGGGACGGCATCCAGATGCAGTCGGGTATCGAAGCCGTTGCAACGGTGTCAGTCGACCGAGTCCTGATCGGCGGTCCTTCTCCAACCGATGCAAACGGGGGCAACGGTATCAATTTCCAGGCAGTCTCCAGATTGGACATCGTAGACGGTACAATCACCACGGTTCGGTCCTTCAATGGTGCGGGAACAGCAACTTTGAATGTGGACCGTTCTACAATCCAAGGGAACAAACTGAACGGAATCTACCTGTTTGGAGACGGCTTTTCGGATAACGTGAATGCAGCGGGCGGGACTGGAAACTCCACCGGAGACGCATATGGACTGTTGAATGCCAATATCACCAATTCGAAAATCCTCAACAACGGACAAACGGGGATCAATATTCTGCTGGAAGGAAACTTCAGTTACTGGCGTGAACCAGGAAGTTTCACAAACGGTGTTCTCAGCACGTTTAACATTTCCAACAACGTTATTAATAACAATGGTGATTTAGGAGTCCGGATGGAACTGAACGCCGGATATGCCCAAACGAACTGGCGAAGCTTGTTCTTCGATACAAATGCGGGCGTTAACCCTGCGATTCCATTCAATCCCGACGACGTTCAACCGACATCTGGCACCAACGAAGGGTTCGCGTCACCCATACGAGATGCCTTTCTGTTGAGTAATTACCTGTGGCTGTCCACACAAGACAATGCAGCGTTGAACCTTTTCAATAACACCATTCAGTTCAACGGAACTAATAAGAACTTGCAAGCGGCAGATGGCCTGTTTATCCGAGTCAGTACGGAATCGTATCTGGCCGCTGATATCCAGAAAAACATTATTTCAGGCAACGTTGCCAACGACCTGCATATCGAATCGTTCGTCCAGTACAATCCGCAAACAGGATTGGCCTGGCAACCACAGCCGAGTGTTCGAGTCGCTCCACCAGGCGTCAGCACTGTCTACTGGGACTACACAGCCCAGATGGATCTGCGCCTGGTCGGGAACAAGGGTAACACCGTCAATATCCAGGATCCAACGGTCAACTACCTGTTTAATGGCGCCAATTACGTGCCACTTCAGGGAAATACATCGCCAAACGGGGCTGTTTTGGGTTCGACCCTCGCCCCAAGTCACCAGGACCCGCTCAAGGACAACTTCAGTTTCACGAACCCAACACCACGCCTGGTACAGTTGTTCCAGGTCGACGATGGAAACAACCTCGATCCAAACAACAATTTCCAACAGAACGGGACCACTCAGAATCTTTTCAACGCCTTCTTCAATGCCGACTTCAACTTGCGAGGTTCGGCAGACCCACTCTTCCCGAACCCGCTCTTCCCGCAAGACTACCTTGCCAACCCTGGCAACCCATTCCTGCCTTAATCGGTTGATGCTGGTCTGATTCAATTCCGCAAGAGCCGTCCTCAATCTGGGGACGGCTCTTTTCATTTCACTCGAATCTTCCACTTATCATGGATTCATTCCCGATTGATATGGTATTCCTACTCTCCAAAGAGGAACCGCATGTCATCGGGCGATCAACCACAACCAAATAGCCGACGCAGAGAATCGACGGGAACCAAGCCAGGTTCCAAGAGCCGATCGAGGGGACCGCGCACTGTTGTTTCTATCGATATCGATACGACGGATACCCCGAACGAGAACCGAACATGGCTTGACAACTTCCGTCAATGGGCCAAGTCGGGTGGAAAAGGACTGGCCGTCAGTCTGCTGGTCCATGCAATTGTACTGGTGATTCTCGGTTTGATCGTTTTTCAGACACAGCGGCGAAATGTCGTCGATACTCTGATCCTCACCTGGTCTGAGCCGGGTGTATTGGTCCAACCGACAGCCACCAGATCGCGCCGGCCTGTTGCGGCACCCGTCGATGTCGCGTCAATCGCCGGCAGCGTACCAGCAGAAACGAACTCATCACCCAACCCTGGAAGCAATGCGGTGCCAGGGCCGCTGGGTGTTGTTCCCGTCGGTGTCGGGGGAGCCCTGGCCGGTCGGAACCAACGGTTGCGAAACGCAAATCTCGAACAACTCGGCGGATCATTGGACGCTGAACGAGCCATCAAGGCAGGACTCGGATGGCTCGCCCGACACCAGACAAGTGATGGGCATTGGGAACTCCATCAGGGATACCCGGACGCGGGACGGTCCTACGTCAAAACCGATACCGGAGCGACCGCTCTGGCCCTGCTGGCATTTCTTGGTCATGGCGACACACACCAGTCGGGCGAACACCAGCAGGTGGTCGAAAAGGGTCTGAAATGGCTGCGGCAAATCCAAGACCCCGTGACGGGAGATTTGCACGACCAACGCCAGGAACAGGGGCGCAATGCCGCTTTCTATGCGCACTCCATGGCAACGATCGCACTTTGCGAAGCCCTGGCGATGACGCATGACGCACAATTACAACCCCCTGCAGAATTCGCCGTGAAATACCTCATCGAGTCACAGCATCCTGACATGGGTGGCTGGAAATATCGACCGTTGACGCAACGAGTCATGTCCGGCGACATTTCGGTCACCGCCTGGGCCTTGATGGCACTCCATTCTGCTCGAATTGCCGGGATTTCTGTTCCACCGGAAGAATTCCAGCGATCATCCGGATTTCTCGATCGTGTCCAGGAACACGGGGGTGCCCGCTATAAGTACGAGCCGAACGAGCCCGAATCGCGCGTGACAGTCGCTCGGACTGCGATCGGTTTGCTTTGTCGTCAGTGGCTCGGCTGGCCCAAGACCCATCCGCCATTGGTCGACGGAGTCAAATTCCTGATGGAAGACCGCAACCGCCCACAGTGGTCTGCTGGCAGACGCAACGTGTTTGAGTGGTACTACATCACTCAAGTCGTCCATAACATGGGCGGTGATGACTGGAAGCTTTGGAGTACCGCGATTCTGGATGCCGTGGTCAAAAATCAAGTCTCAGCAGGAAGTTCCAAGCCGGGCCAGGATGTCCGCGGTTCGTGGAGCCCACGCCCCGAAGGCGAAGGGGAAGAATACGCGGATAAGGCTGGCCGTCTTTATCTGACCGCGATGTGCGTCTTGATTCTCGAAACACCCTACCGCCATCGTCCGATTTACGGAGAATGACACTTCGTCAAACTGCTGACACAAGGCTTTTAACCGTTTCGTTTGCGAATTCGACAATCATTGATGGATCGATCGGTTTCACAAAGATTCGCGAAATTCCGCAGTTGAAGACCAGGCTTTCGGCGTTCGATTTCGAATTTGGGGCGCAGCAGACGGCCATCGGCGTTTCCGTTAATCGAAGGTCCTCGCGGACATGTCGACAGAATTCGGCTCCACTGATCGCTGGCAGCTCAAGACTTGCGATGATCAGATCGAATCGTTGTCTCGCTGCGAGAATCGACGCTTGATCGCCATCGTGTGCCACGTAGACCGAATAACCAACTCGCTCCATGTGAAGACGCAACGCTTGTGCCATCGCTCGATTGTTCTCAGCAATCAGTATCGAACGGGGTCTTTTGTGCATGGATGACCTTCAGCAAATGCAGGTGTGCGGATTTCTCGAAATTTTCAACGACCCTTCGGGTTTCCGTCGAATCCGGATAGCGCGTCCAAACTTCGATGGTTAACAAGTCGCACGTACTTCTTTCGTCAATTATCCAGTTCGACGTTCAGCCAAATTCACTTTGATTGAAAAAAGTTCAGCTCACCGAGCGAAAGCCAGATAAATCCAGGTAATTTTGGAGACTTGGTGAAACATCGTTGGCGAATTGAGCACGAGACGACAACCGACACTCAGACAAATTCGATTCCGACGCGATTCCTGGAAAAACGATTTTGACGCGTTCTTGCACCAATTGGAGGTTTTCGCCATTCCGCGAGAGGAAAACCTCTCCCGCGAGCTTGCAGACAGGTTGAAATTCGGTTGTATTGATCGCCTCACCACTGACTGAACAAGCCCTCCGCGAACAAGGTTTTATGCCATGCACGGATTTGAGACTGCGGCACCCGCTGATGATTCCTCAAACGCCACAGGACCCTGGTGGAAAGAACTCAATCGATATCACTGGTTCGTACTGGTCGTCGCGGCCTTAGGTTGGCTGTTCGACACCATGGATCAGCAACTTTTCAATCTGGCTCGAATCCCCGCCATGCGAGAATTGCTCGCTCCGGCGCCAGGTGTCTCACCATCCGAGGGTGATGTTAGTTTTTACGCCGGAATTTCCACATCGATTTTCTTGTTAGGCTGGGCGACGGGTGGACTTGTTTTCGGAATTATGGGCGACCGCATCGGTCGCGCAAAAACCATGCTGCTGACCATTTTGCTCTATTCTTTATTCACCGGCCTCAGTGCATTGTCTTGGAACATGTGGAGTTTCTCGGGATTTCGTTTCTTAACAGGACTGGGTGTCGGAGGCGAGTTCGCAGTCGGTGTCGCCCTCGTCGCGGAAGTCATGCCAGTTCGAGCTCGACCATTTGCGTTGGGATTACTTCAAGCCTTGTCCGCCGTCGGCAATGTCACTGCGGCGATCATCAGCCTGGTGCTGGTCGATCTCGAGGAACGTGGTGCGGTGGGTAGTGCGTGGCGAATCATGTTCGTCATCGGAGCGGTACCCGCGCTACTTGCAATTGTCATCCGTCGCCGGTTGAAAGAACCGGAGCAATGGCAAGCGGCCTCCGGTGAACAGCTTAAAAAACAGCTTGGCTCATACGGCGAGTTGTTTGCAAACCCCCGCTGGAGAAAGAACGCGCTCGTCGGTATGGTTATGGCCGCTGCGGGTGTCATCGGACTTTGGGGGATTGGCTTTTTCAGTATCGATCTGAACCGCTCAGTCTTCCGCAAGACAT
Organism: Schlesneria sp.; assembly: GCA_037142165.1. GTDB lineage: Bacteria > Planctomycetota > Planctomycetia > Planctomycetales > Planctomycetaceae > Schlesneria. Next base: position 25,660 of record JBAXBD010000005.1, read on the forward strand.
TTGAATCGGACCTCCGCAAAGAGGGTGAAGCCGAAAAAGATCGAAACTACCTGAGGCTGATCGTCAGTGATCCTCAAGGCTTTAAAGACGCCAAGGTTACTCCTCAGCCGAACCAGTTACTTGCCCTCGTACCGGGTAATAAGGACGCTGAAGCAATTTATTCAGCATTGTTAAACCGCAGCAAAAAAGGCGAAGACCTGTCAGCCGCCGAAACGATTGCCTCGATCAAGCAATCGGATGACGAGCGAGTTCGCAGGTTGGAATACCTTTCCGGAGCCGAAACCGGTGCAGAAGCCAGCTCGTTCGACGACCATGCCAACCGGATTAAAGCACGAGCGAAAAGGATGAACTATCGACTTGGCTTCTGGGCCGCCATTACATCGATCATGCTGAATATCGGTGCGTTTTTCGGAATCTACGCGTTTACGTACGTGACTCACTACACCGGGCGTCGTCCAGCATTCGCCATTGCGTTCATCCTGGCGTTGTTGAGTACCGTCATGGTGTTTGGATATCTGACCGAGTTCAGCCAGATTTTCTGGATGATCCCCATCATGGGCTTCTGTCAACTGGCGCTGTTTGGTGGCTACGCCATCTATTTCCCCGAGCTATTCCCTACTCATTTGAGAAGTACGGGAACGTCCTTCTGTTACAATGTCGGTCGTTTCGTTGCGGCGTCAGGACCGATGGCGCTTGCCTATTTAAGCTCGCTTGCCTTCTCGGATTATACAGAACCAATGCGCCCCGCAGGTGTCGCGATGAGTTCAATTTTCCTGCTGGGTCTTCTGATACTTCCATTCGCCCCAGAAACCAAGGGAAAACCGCTTCCCGAATAAAAACCCCGGCCAAAACGAAATCCCACCTCCCCCGCGGAGGTGGGTAACGGGCCTTTGCCCTCGTGCGTTGTCACAGCTTAAAGTTAGAGTTGTGTGCCACTGCATCGGAGTCATCTCCGAAGCAGTGGCTCCCCTGTCAGTTTTCGTAGGGTGCGGACAAGTCTTCGAAGTCCCACCGAATCATCAAAAAAGTTGGCCAACTTCCATATTTCATAGGCTTTTTCACATGTGTGAACTTGGCCAACTTCACCAAAACAATCAGTTCTTAACCGATCGTCACGATGGCAAGGTACCCCCAAACCCTCGTCAGTCTTCGTAGGGTGCGGTCGAGTCTTCGAGCCCCACCAACGCATATCAAAAAAGTTGGCAAAGTTGGCCAACTTCCATGTTTCATAGGCTTTTTGAAGGTGTGAACTTGGACAACTTCACCAACTTGATCAACAATGAACGAACGGCATTGAAAAGAGTCTTCCTGCAAATTGCCAACTTCTTCCCTTCGTAAACTTCTGTTCAAAACTTTTCTCTTCCGCTCTGCTGTCGTGACGGACTGCGATATTAGGTGTCAAAGTTTGATCAAGTTCGATCGACTTCGACCATTTCCCGTATTTTATAGCGTTTGTGGCGATTGTTTCCCCATTTTTTGGGGTGTTCGAGTTTGTTCGAGTTCGACGCAGTTCGATCATGTTTCCTGTTTTCGTGATCAGTTTTCATCTTCATTTCCCAAACCGAGAAATCGCCAAGAGGATCACGAAAACACGAAAGAATGAAAG